>NZ_JAKEVN010000070.1:0-23093 GCF_022398505.1 Pseudoalteromonas sp. Isolate3
CATCATCACTTGATACTGTAACTGAAAGCTCTTGATCTATGCTTTCAAAAACTAAAAAGTTTATTGGCTTACAACAAACCTGACAATCTTCGATGTACTGCTGATCCAAGTCTGCTGGATCTAGCAAGATTTCTATTTGCTCACCACAATAAGGACAAGTAATCCTTTTCTCTGTTAATTGATTCATCAGTTATGTTCCTTATTATTGAGATTACTGTTAGTAATTTTTATTTAAATAAATTCAAACATGTAATTATTAGGTTGTATCAAAAAGCTCATGGCACTTAGGAAGATATCCCCAAACCCTTATAGTTGTTTTGCCTTTTTCGTAAGATAAACCTATCTTATCTTAAAGCTCAGTTAACCTCTGAGAATGATCATGCTCTTTTATAGATTGATTCCCTCTGACGTCTACCACTTCTTCTATAAAGCACAAATCTAGCCACCGAACACCTATAAAAGGAAATGGTAAATGATAGTACTACTTACAATCCCATTCTGATATGTGCCCAGTTACCCATTTTGAACGAAAAGGTGGTTGCCAATTTTGTCTTTCTCACTAGCCGATGTATAAGCCAAAGGCAGAAGGCTCAGATGTCTAACACTCTTTTTGGATCTCGCGGATAAAACTCATCAGGCTGTTTAGTGCACAAATCAAATTCACGGGTATTCTTGTAAGGTAGCTTCATAAAGCCTGCCACACCGACATCAGTGATATTGACAGCATATTGCATAAGCTTGCTTAATAAGCGTTTAAATTCAGGCTCTTTACTGGCATCAAGCAAACGATAGTAATGATGTATTTTCATCCTATCAGGTAAGGCTTCAAAAATGATACAGCCAGTATGGTGTATTTGGTTTAGCTCAAATACGCACTTAATGACCTTTTTCGGGAGCTGTAACTGCTCATCAGGGTCTTTACCATCTTCAAAGTAAGAATGCGGTCTGGTTACGTCTGAGGCTTGTAAATCCATTACTTCATAATCAAGCTCAGGTAAATGCTCAAACTTAAATGCACCGGTGCCATCCCGTTCCAGCTGAATGGTTTTACGTGCATCAAACAGGCAACATTTAAAGAGACCTTTTTGTTCAATTCCCTGCGCCAACATCACAGTGTTGTTTATGGCATCGGTAAACGCAGTGCCAAGTGTTTCATCATGCAGAATAAGTGAAGACTCAACAAACAGGGAGTTTTCTTTCCAATGAAAGCTCAAGCCCCCTACTACCGGGTATTTAGCTAAACGGCTTATTGATGCCAGAAAAGCTTTTTCGGTGTCGCCGGTATCAAATAAAAACTCTTTGTAGTATCTATCGAGCTGAGCGTCATTTACATCAAGTAATTGTTGATTATGGTCGGCTTGCCTTAAAAATTGCTTACGTGAGCTGTAAACCACCGTATCTGGGTGCTCATCAAACTCACTAAACCAATAAGGAATATAAGGGCGAATGACTTTACGAGGTAGCTCAGGTAGGTAAGCTTTAGCCATTGTAGGCATATTACGCATAAAATAATCACCCGCCCCATCGCGAGTGGCCTTATTTTTTGAAAGCATACCATCAATGACTCGGGCAAGCTCCATAGGTAAATTTAAACTTGTAGCCGGAATAACCGCTGCACCAAATCGGCAAGATTGAGCTGAGGCTAATGCATAAAGGGTTGAGGCAACACCTTGTTCATCAAATCGTGGCGATGATTGTCCACCTGACATTTGCTCGTCACCAATAAAATACACATCACCCATACGTGCATTCGTGGTGCTTATATCAGCAGACATAAGATCCATAAAATTGCTGGCAACCGGATTCCCTTCAGCGTCTATTTGTGCATAAACAGAGCTGCCCCAGTCTACCAACGACAATTTATTGGTTTGTTCATCATAAACAATATTAGAGGGTTTAATATCGCCATGCACAATTGGCTGTGGACTTAGACCATTTTTGTGTTCACGCAAATCTACAAGCACATTGCGTAGCCTAAGAGCCAGCGCCATGACTTTTGCTGCACTAAAACGCCCCTGTTTGATGGATATTTTTTCTAAGTCTTCACCTAGAGCGCGCTCCATCATTAAAATACCTTGCTTTTTAATGCGCTCAAAAGCATAAAATTTTGGCACGAGCGGGTTATTAACTTGCGAAAGCATGTAGGCTTCGTCTTCTAGGCGATCACGTACACTTTGTGCAAGGGTTATACGTGAAAACTTAAATACCCATGGTAAGCCTTCATCATCAACACCCGCAAAAACAAATCCAAACGCTCCAGAACCAATCAATTCAACGTCACTGTAACCAAGCAAGGTCAGTTGTTTAATACAAATGTTAAGCCATTGGCGGTGCTTTTTAGCATCATGGTGAGACAGCAAGTAAACAGACTGTTCTTCATTGATATAAAAATTGCGGATTTGTTTGGGATTCACTGCATCTCTCAAAGTTAAGCGGCATTTAACCGCTTAATTATTGATTGCTAGACAGTTAATTACAAGGCTTTTGCTCTTCGATGATCCAGCCATGATTTTTAAAGACTAATTCTGAAAAAATTAAGATGGCGCCAGCAAGTAAAATAAGCTCGTTGAGTGATATGACTTCTGCCATGAATATCCATCCCAAAACAAAAAATGCTAAGGGATCGAGATACCTGAAATACCAAGCGACTTTTCGTGTTTTACCGTATGTGATTCTGTAGCGTTGTACTAATTCACCTTCACACTCTAATGATATAACAGCTGAGAACTTGAAGAAGGGTTTAACGCTTATACACAACTGACAGGATTTACCATCAATATTAAACTCATGAACAGATTTTGTTTTAAAGTTACGTGATTCTGCTATTAATTCACCGTCTACTTTCAGAACTTCTTTACCTGAGTAAGCAGAACCCCAGTATTCAATTAAATGTTCACCCAGTTTGAAGTTAGCTTTAATTCCCTTGCTCATTGATACTGTAATGCCATGAGTGTTCATAAAAAATCTCCTTATAATTATGAAGTTAAGATACTTTAAAAATAAAAAAACGGCAAGCTAGGCTTACCGTTTTGGTACTTTCAATGGGTAAAGGGTTACCATTTAAAATTAAAGGCGAATACCGCCATCAATTTCAACAACACGACCCGTAAAGAAATCATTCTCTACAATGTATTGTGCTGTTTGGGCTATTTCTTCAGCTTCACCAAAACGACCGACAGGCGTTACCGCCATCATGCGTTGTTTTGCTTCTGGTTTCATCGCATCTGTCATCGCAGTGCGGATAACACCCGGTGCGATTGCACCAACACGAATATTAAAGCGACCTAACTCTTTCGCCCAACCTGTTGTCATCGCAACAACACCGGCTTTAGATGCAGCATAGTTTGTTTGGCCAATGTTACCAGCGCGTGCAACGCTAGACATATTAACGATAACGCCACCTTTGCCTGACTCAATCATGTGGCTCGCGGCTTCACGGCCTGCTAAAAATACACCGGTAAGATTCACATCAATCACTGATTGAAACTGAGCCAACGACATTTTATCAACCACTTTGCCTTCTTTCGCTTTAATAAACATACCATCGCGTAAGATACCTGCATTGTTAATTAACACACCGATATGGCCAAAGTCTTTGTTAATAGTATTAAACGTTGCTACAACAGCGTCTTCATCGGTCACATTGGCAGCATAAGCCATCACTTTTGTGCCATGTTTAGAAAGTGCAGATACTGCAGTATCAAGTACGTCTTGTTGCATATCGATAAGTGCAATGTTAGCACCAAGTGATGCAAATTTTTCGGCCATCGCAAAGCCTAAACCTTGCGCACCACCTGTAATTACGATGTTGTTGTTTTTAATTTCCACAACAAACTCCTACTTCGAGAATAATTTAAAAATAGCGCTAAAATCATCACTACCTGCACCTTGGTGCTGAAGCATAGTGTATAAATTCTTCGCCATTGACCCCATTGGGGTAGATGAATTACTTTGTTGAGCCGCTTCCATAGCAAGGCCTAAATCTTTCGCCATTAAATCAACCATAAAGCCCGGTTTGTAATCATTACTTGCTGGTGCCGTTTCCATTACACCTGGGCATGGGTTGTAAAGTTCAAGTGTCCAGTTACGGCCAGAGCTTGCGGTCATGATGTCACTTAACACTTTTGGGTCGAGCCCATTGTTAATACCCATTTGCAGGGCTTCACTGGTACCTGCCATTAAAATGCTCAGTAGCATGTTGTTACAGATTTTTGCCACTTGGCCAGCGCCAATATCACCAGCATGGAAGATGTTTTTACCCATATCAACTAAAGCAAGCTTAGCTTTTTCAAAGTGGCTTTGCTCACCACCAACGATAAAGGTTAAA
The DNA here is from genome assembly GCF_022398505.1 of Pseudoalteromonas sp. Isolate3. Classification (NCBI taxonomy): domain Bacteria; kingdom Pseudomonadati; phylum Pseudomonadota; class Gammaproteobacteria; order Alteromonadales; family Pseudoalteromonadaceae; genus Pseudoalteromonas; species Pseudoalteromonas sp. Isolate3. The sequence goes on from NZ_JAKEVN010000070.1 coordinate 4,328, forward strand.
GTGCCTGCTGTTGCACCAGCAACACCACCTGATACAGGCGCATCAACAAAATCAATGCCTTTTTGAGCAAGTTCGCTGCCCACCTGACGCGCTGACTCTGCGTCAATGGTTGAGCAGTCAATGACTAAGGTTTTGCTATCAAGTAAGTTGATAAGACCCGTTTCACCTAAGTAAAGCGACTTAACATGCTTGCTTGCCGGAAGCATACTGATAAATATATCTGCACCAATGGCACACTCAGCCGCATCATTTGCAGCAACTGCACCTTTATCGGCAAGTTCACTTACTGCTGTTTTATTTAAGTCAAACACACGAACTGTGTGACCCGCATTAACAAGGTTTGCCGCCATCGGGCCACCCATGTTGCCTAAACCAATAAATCCTATTGTTAATTTAGCCATTTGTTTACCCCTTGGACTTAAGATGAAGTTAACGAATTGAGTGGATGAGTTTGCTCATCCCAGCGTGGTGTAAAGAAGCTATCTACAACTGCTTCGTCGATATCGCTAAGCGATTTAAACTGCCAGTTAGGTGCACCGTCTTTGTCGATTAATAGCGCACGGACCCCTTCTTGAAACTCGCCTACTTCGCCACAGCGTACCGACATGCCTAGTTCCATTTTGAAGCACTGTGCTAATGTCATCTCTTTTGAGTTTGCTAATTGACGTTCAACCAGCGCACAACTAAGCGGACAACCATGCGCTAATGACTTTTGCGCACGTGTGAGCCATTTGTCTTCGGTATCTAAACCTTGGATGTAGTCGATTTTGCCCTGCAATGAGTCAAATTCAGCCAACTTTTGAATAACCTCAAGATTATCCTTTACGTTTCCTTTAGGTACACGGCCTGAAATATTATCGATTGAGATTAAAATTTTAGTCAGCTTTTCGTGGTTTAATGAAGCCGTTTTGCCCCACTTTTCATCAGTGATAGCCGTTAACATAGCATCATATTTATCGGCAGTTGCATAGTGATCAGCAAGATTTACAAACAATGCATCTTCAGCATTGATAGACGCTGCAGTTAATCCTAAAAATAGACCAACTTGCTCAGGCATTTTATGTAAGAAATAACTGCCACCAACATCAGGGTATAAACCAATGGTAAGCTCAGGCATTGCAATACGAGAGGTTTCTGTTACCACGCGGTGACTTGCCCCTGCCATTAAACCTAAGCCGCCACCCATAACAATGCCATTACCCCAAAGTAAAATTGGTTTTTCATAGCAATGAATAAGATAGTCTAATTTATACTCAAGGGTAAAAAAATCTTCGATGTAATTAGCTGGCTCACACGTGCTCATTGCTTTATGCAGGCTTACTACATCGCCACCGGCACAAAATGCTTTTTCGCCAGCACCTTTTAAAATAACCATGGCAACAGTGTCATCTTCAGCCCATTTTCTAAGCTGAGGCTCAAGCAGTTGGATCATGTCGTAATTTAAGGCGTTTAACGATTTTGGCGCATTGAGTGTAGCAATTGCAATGAGGCCACTTGCGGCCTCAGCAGTTTCAAACACCACAGGCGCATCTTGATGATTTAGTAGTGTTACATTAGTCATTAGCCATTTACCCAATTAGCTTTACGCTTTTCTAAGAACGCATTCACACCTTCTTTTTGGTCTTGCGTATCAAATAATTGTACAAATAACTCACGCTCTAGTGGTAAAGCATGAGCCATTGGTTGCGTGCGACCTTTTTGAATAAGTTCTTTACATGCCGTCACAGCAACCGGACTTTGCTCGCCAACTTGGTTAGCAAGTTTCATTGCCGCAGCTAAACTTTCGCCAGCGCCAACCACTTCTTCAACAAGGCCTATCTCGCGTGCTTTGTCTGCTTTTAGGCGCTCGCCACATAAGATCATGCGTTTTGCCCAGCCTTCACCTACAAGCCATGCAAGATTTTGCGTACCACCAGCACATGGCAGTAAGCCAACTTTTGCTTCTGGTAATGCCATTTGTGCTTGCTCTTCGGCAATACGAATATCACAAGCAAGTGCAACTTCAAGGCCGCCGCCCATGGCATAACCATTAATTGCCGCGATTGATACGCCACGGAAATTGGTTAGTGCTTCAAATGCATCACCAAACACTTTTGACATAGTTGCAGCTACACCTTTGTCACCACTGGCAAACACGTTTAAATCGGCACCAGCGCTAAAGAACTTTTCACCTTGACCTGTGATCACTAATGCATACACATTTTTGTTGGCATTTAGCTCAGTCACAGTCTCTTTAAGTGCTGTTAATGTATCTTGTGTCCAGGTATTCGCTGGCGGGTTGTTCATGGTTAAAACCGCTACGTTACCTTCAATATTTAAATCAATCGATGGATTAGACATAGTATGCTCCTTATAGAATGTCGCCAGCTGACTCGGCTAAGATACGACGTGCGATAATCACACGCATGATTTCGTTTGTGCCTTCAAGTATTTGATGCACACGTACGTCTCTAAAATGACGCTCTAATGGGTATTCTTTGATGTAACCGTAACCACCGTGAATTTGCAGTGCATCATCACAGACTTTAAAACCAACATCTGTTGCAAAACGTTTTGCCATTGCACAATAAGTGGTTTTTTCGCTATCACCGGTATCTAGTTTAAATGCCGCTAAGCGAACCATTTGACGAGCCGCAACAAGTTCTGTGTTCATATCGGCAATTTTGAACTGCAATGCTTGGAAAGCAGCTAATGGCTTACCAAATTGCTCACGTTCTTTTAGGTATTCGCGAGCAGTATTAAGAGCTGCTTGTGCTGTACCTAATGAACAGGTAGCAATATTAATACGACCCCCGTCTAAGCCTTGCATTGCAAACTTAAAGCCTTCGCCTTCTTGGCCTAATAAGTTAGCCGCAGGAACTCTTACACCTTCAAAACTAATTAAGCGTGTTGGCTGGGCATTCCAGCCCATTTTTTCTTCAGCTTTACCGTATTCAATACCCGCTGCGTCAGCAGGAACAACAAAAGCCGAAATACCTGCTGCGCCTTCGCCACCAGTGCGAGCCATAACAACGAGTAAGTCAGTTTCACCAGCACCCGAGATAAACATCTTAGAGCCTGAGATCACATACTCATCGCCCTCTTTTACTGCTTTAGTTTTTAGCGATGCCGCATCAGAGCCAGAGCCAGGCTCTGTTAAACAATAAGAAGCAAGTAACTCACCCATCACTAATTGCTCACAGTACTGGGCTTTAACTTCATCAGTACCAAAGCTTGCAATCATCCACGTTGCCATATTATGAATGGTCAACATAGCGGTCGTTGCTGTACAACCCATGGCAAGCTGTTCAAAAATAATGCTTGAATCTAGGCGAGATAAACCTAAGCCACCCGCTTCTTCTGGGGTATATAAACCACAAAAGCCAAGCTCACCGGCTGCTTTTATCGTGTCTTTAGGGAAAATGTGTTCTTGGTCCCACTTAGCTGCGTATGGAGCAAGTTCAGACTCTGCAAACTGACGGGCTGTTTCAGCAAACGCTTGCTGATCTTCGGTTAAATTAAAGTCCATAGTAGACCTCTATTTTGTTGTCTTATTCTTGTGTGAATACCAACCCACAATAATACTTAAGTATTTTGAGGGATTAAATCTGTCGCTACCTGCGTTAAAAATTTCTCATTTAGAACAACTAAATAACGAAATTTTTGCCTTGTTATCAACTAGATTTATTTGCCTCAAAAATCTCACTTAATTAAGTGAGTTGGTATAACTCTTATTGTCGTTTAAATGTGTGTTCTTTGAGCGAGCGTGTGCTCGCTCAGCAGTAAATTAATTACGGCTTATTTAAGGTTGATACTCATGTTAGGACCTGAGGCGATATCATCCTCGAACCAACGTGAAGTAATTGTTTTCGTTTCTGTGTAAAAACGAATACCTTGCTTACCATAGGTGTGTTGATCACCGTAGAATGAGCCTTTCCAACCTGTGAAAGAGAAAAACGGTAGTGGCACAGGAATTGGCACATTGATACCAACTTGACCTACTTCGATTTCATGTTGGAATTTACGTGCAGCAGCGCCGCTTGATGTGAATAACGAAGTACCGTTACCGTACGGCGAGTTATTGATAAGCTCAATCGCCTCCTCAAGAGTATCTACAAACATACAAGCCAATACAGGACCAAAGATCTCTTCTTTGTATAAATCCATCTCGGTTGTTACATCAGTAAATAGCGTTGGACCAACCCAGTTACCTTGCTCGTAACCTTCAACAGTAAAGTCAGAGCCATCAATTAAGCACGTTGCACCTTGTGCTTTACCACTTGCGATAAGTGATAAAATACGATCTTTAGCTGCTTTTGATGTTTGTGGGCCGTAAGCCGCGTTAGCATCATCCCATACACCAGGGCGTACGTTTTCAAAGCCTGCTTTAATTTCATCAACCCAGTCTTTTGCTTGACCAACAAATACAGCAACCGAAATACCCATACAGCGCTGACCCGCAGCACCTACAGACGCACCTACAAGGTTGTTTACAACATGCGATTTACTTGCATCAGGCATAATAACCATGTGGTTTTTTGCACCTACACAAGCTTGCACGCGTTTAAGGTTTGCTGTGCCTTTTGAATAGATGTATTCACCTACACCACACGAACCAACAAATGAAATAGCACGTACTGCTGGGTCTTCTAATAAACGGTCAACTTGTGGTTTTGTACCATGAACAACTTGTAACACCCCTTTTGGTGCACCTGCTTCAACAAATAGTTCAGCTAAACGCATTGGTGTTAATGGATCTTGCTCTGATGGTTTAAGAATAAAGGTATTACCGCACACAATAGCCAGTGGGAACATCCATAATGGGATCATCGCAGGGAAGTTAAATGGCGTGATACCCGCACATACACCTAAGGGCTGCATGTAAGAATAGGTATCAATTTTACGGGCTACGTTTTCCATAGTTTCGCCCATCATTAATGATGGTGCATTGGCTGCTTGCTCAACAACTTCAATACCACGCCAAACATCGCCTTTGGCGTCTTCAAATGTTTTACCTAACTCATGACAAATAATCGTCGCAAGCTCGTCATGGTTTTCTTTTAGTAGTGCAGCGTATTTCATCATAATGCGCGCACGCTCAGAAATTGGCACTTCTTTCCATGTTTTAAATGTTTCTTTTGCAGAGGCAATGGCTGCATCCATTTCTGCATCCGTTGCACACGGAACTTGAGCTAACACTTCTTGATTTGCAGGATTGATAACATCAATCAGCTGCGTTGAACTTGATTGGGTAAATTCGCCGTTGATAAATAAAGGTACTTGGTGCATGAGGCACTCCTCCCCAGTGGGTATAAAGAGGCCGCAACATGATAGTTTTTAAAATACGTTGCGGCTGTGAGAGATTAAGTTCGAAAACGTAATTAAATTGCTTCGACTGCCATAGCAACAGCTTCACCACCACCGATACACAGTGAGGCAACACCTTTGCTAAGACCACGATTCTTTAATGCATGAATTAACGTTACTAAGATACGCGCGCCACTGGCACCAATTGGGTGGCCGAGTGCACAAGCACCGCCATTGACATTTACTTTGCTTTCATCAAGTTTTAACTCGTTAATTGCAAGCATAGTCACCATCGCAAAGGCTTCATTGATTTCCCATAAATCAACATCATTAACAGACCAACCTGCTTTTTCTAAAAGCGATTGCATAGCGCCAACCGGTGCTAGCGTAAATTCGCTAGGTGCTTGTGAATGTGTGCTGTGAGCAACGATACGACAAAGTGGTGTTAAACCTTGTGCTTTAGCATCTGACTCACGCATTAACACAAGCGCTGCTGCACCATCAGAAATTGATGAAGAGTTTGCAGCTGTAATAGTGCCGTCTTTTTTGAATGCAGGACGTAAACCAGGGATTTTATCAGGACGTGCATTACCTGGTTGCTCATCAATCGCAACAGTCACATCACCTTTACGCGTAGAGATAGTATGCGCTGCAATCTCGTTCGCAAATGCGCCGGTTTCAATCGCGCTATTTGCTTTAGTCAGTGAGTTAAGCGCAAAATTATCCATTTGTTCACGACCAATTGAATACTGATCGGCAGTGTCTTGAGCAAAACAACCCATTGCTTTGTTGTCGTAAGCATCTTCAAGGCCATCACACATCATGTGATCTTTTACTTCTCCATGACCCATACGCATACCTGAACGTGCATTCGGTAACATATAAGGCGCGTTACTCATGCTCTCCATGCCACCAGCAACCGCTGAGTTGATAGAGCCTGATTTAATTAAGTCATGGGCAAACATCGCAGCCTTTAAGCCAGAGCCACATACTTTATTAATTGTTGTTGCACCAGTACCTTGATTAAGGCCCGCTTTTAACATCGCTTGGCGCGCAGGTGCTTGACCAAGACCAGCTGGTAATACACAACCCATAATTACTTCATCAATCTTATCGGCTGATAAACCGGCTTGCTCTAAGCTACTTTTAATAGCTGTAGCACCTAAATCAGTTGCGTGTGCACCACTTAGTGCGCCCATAAAACCACCCATAGGGGTACGTTTTGCGGCAACAATAACAACGGCTTCAGTAGTCATAATTGGCTCCATGTAAGTGGTTATCATCATGTGTTCAAATCATGTGTAACCAAACAGTTAATTTGTTATAGTTTAAATTCGATTTAATTCAGCATACATAATATTTACGTTTACGCCAACGTAAATCTAAAATCAACTTTTTTGCGGTCGCTAAAACTGTAAACTTATCTGTATTTTGTTGTATTAAAAATCGAACATCTGCTTACAAGGCTAGATAAATTAGGCTTTTCAACAAATCCAACCAGTTATCTTTATAAGTCTAAAGTATAACTCCCAAATCACCCTTTACCTTTACGTAAACTTCACTTATATTGGTGTTATTCGAATGAGGTAAATAAATCATGAAACAAGACAATCAAACAAACTTCGAAAGCGCAGCAGTTGAACCTGCTAGCAATGAGCAAACGTTTAGTATCAGCGAACTAGCAAAAGAATTTGATATTACAACCCGCTCTATCCGCTTTTATGAAGACCAAGGGCTGATCTCACCTGATCGCAATGGTCAAACCCGTATTTATTCAAAACGCGACAAAGTAAGGCTAAAACTTATTCTACGCGGTAAACGCTTAGGTTTTACCTTGGCTGAAACGGGCCGTTTGTTTGAACTTTACGATGCAGATAAATCAAGTGCAAAACAGCTTGTGACTATGCTTGACCTTATCGCAGAGAAAAAAGCGGACCTAAGCCAACAAATGGACGACATTAAAGTCGTACTGATGGAATTGGTTACAGCAGAACGTCGCTGTCGTGAAACCCTTAATAATTTAGACGAATAACCTGACAACAATCTCGTCAACAGACTCTCACAGGAACACACATTATGAGCACTATTTCACTATACAAAGAAATGAACTTCGGACTTGGCGAAACAGCAGACATGATCCGCGATCACGTTAATAGCTTTGCTAGCCAAGAAATTGCCCCACTTGCGGAACAAACAGATTTAGACAATGCCTTCCCTAATCAACTTTGGCCACAGCTTGGCGAAATGGGTTTATTGGGTATGACAGTGCCGGAAGAATTTGGCGGTGCAGGCCTTGGTTACCTTGAACATGTCATTGCAATGGAAGAAATTAGCCGTGCAAGTGCATCGATTGGTTTAAGTTATGGTGCTCATTCAAACTTATGTGTTAACCAAATTAACCGTAATGGTACTCAAGCACAAAAAGAAAAATACCTGCCTAAGCTAATCAGTGGTGAGCACATTGGTGCCCTTGCGATGAGTGAGCCAAATGCTGGTTCTGACGTAGTTTCAATGAAATTAAAAGCTGAGAAAAAAGGCGATGTATTTGTGCTTAACGGTAACAAGATGTGGATCACAAATGGTCCAGATGCCGATACCTTTGTTATCTATGCAAAAACAGACTTAAATGCCGGCCCTAAAGGGATTACAGCTTTCATCGTAGAGCGTAACACGCCTGGATTCTCAACAGCGCAAAAGCTAGACAAGCTTGGTATGCGCGGCTCTAACACCTGTGAATTAGTGTTCGAAAACTGTGAAGTACCAGCAGAAAACATTCTAGGTAACTTAAACGAAGGCGTAAAAGTACTTATGAGTGGTCTTGATTATGAGCGTGTTGTACTAGCAGCTGGCCCGCTTGGCATTATGCAAGCATGTATGGACATTGTTGTTCCTTATATTCATGAGCGTAAGCAATTTGATAGCCCAATTGGTCAATTCCAGCTTATTCAAGGCAAAATCGCTGACATGTACACGCAAATGAATGCAGCTCGTTCATACGTTTACACGGTAGCGCGTGCCTGTGACCGCGGTGAAACAACACGTAAAGATGCTGCTGGTGCGATTTTATATGCGGCAGAGCTTGCGACTAAAATGGCGCTTGATGCTATCCAAATCTTAGGTGGTAATGGTTATATCAACGAATATGCGACAGGTCGTTTATTACGTGATGCAAAACTATATGAAATTGGCGCAGGTACATCTGAAATCCGCCGCATGCTAATTGGCCGCGAATTATTCACTGAAAGCCGATAGGACCTTGTTATGACGATTTTAAAATCGAGTGTAAATCCACACGATCCGCAATTTTTGCAAAATCACGACAACATGGCAGCACTCGTAAGTGACTTGCGTGAAAAGGTAGCTGATATCCGTTTAGGTGGTGGTCCAGCCCTGATTGAGCGTCATCAAGGCCGTGGTAAATTATTTGTTCGAGACCGTATTGAAACACTACTTGATGAAGGCTCACCATTTTTAGAGATTTCTCAATTTGCTGCATTTGGCGTCTATGAACAAGCCATTCCATGTGCTGGAGTTGTGGCTGGTATTGGTCGTGTTAAAGGCGTTGAATGTATGATAATCGCCAATGATGCCACCGTAAAAGGCGGGACTTACTTTCCGCTTACAGTAAAAAAACACCTACGTGCACAAGATATCGCTGAACGTTGCCATTTACCTTGTATATATTTAGTCGATTCAGGCGGTGCAAACCTGCCTGAACAAGATGATGTATTTCCAGATAAATTACACTTTGGCCGTATTTTCTACAATCAGGCACGTATGTCTGGTAAAGGCATTCCACAAATTGCGGTCGTAATGGGTTTATGTACCGCAGGTGGAGCATATGTACCGGCTATGGCAGATGAAAGTATTATCGTAAAAGAACAAGGAACAATTTTCCTAGCAGGCCCACCGCTGGTTAAAGCGGCGACTGGTGAAGAAGTCAGTGCTGAAGAGCTGGGTGGTGCCGATGTTCACTGTAAAACATCAGGTGTTGCCGACCACTATGCTGAAAACGATACTCATGCACTTTCAATTGCACGCCAATGTATCGAACGAATTAATTATCAGCGCCCTACTGCACCCTTACTTGATGATGTTAAACCGCCGCGTTACGACATTAACGAAATATACGGCATTGTTGGTACTGACCTTAAAAAGCCATTTGATGTCCGCGAAGTGATTGCCCGTGTTGTTGATGATTCATCATTTGATGAATTTAAACGCTATTTTGGCGAAACCTTAGTAACCGGCTTTGCAAAAATATTTGGTCACCCTGTCGGTATTGTTGCCAACAACGGCATTTTATTCAGTGAATCAGCGCAAAAAGGCGCGCACTTTATACAACTATGTGCACAACGCAAAATCCCTTTGGTGTTTTTACAAAACATTACTGGCTTTATGGTTGGTAAAAAATACGAAGCCGAAGGCATCGCCAAACATGGTGCAAAAATGGTAACCGCTGTTTCATGTGCTGATGTGCCAAAATTCACCGTGTTAATTGGTGGCTCGTATGGTGCAGGTAACTACGGTATGTGTGGCCGCGCGTTTGAACCAACCATGATGTGGATGTGGCCAAATGCCCGTATCTCTGTGATGGGTGGTGAACAAGCTGCTGGCGTTCTTGCACAAGTTAAACAAGACGGTTTAGCCCGTAAAGGCGAAAGCATGACTGATGAGCAAGTCAGCGAGTTTAAAAAGCCAATTATCGAGCAATACGAAAAACAAGGTCATCCATATTACGCCAGTGCCCGCCTTTGGGATGATGGCATTATCGATCCTGCTGATACTCGCAATGTATTAGGGCTTGCCTTAAGCGCAGCTAAAAATGCACCAGAGCGCGATTCACAGTTCGGCGTATTTAGAATGTAATGGAGGCCTTATGTCAGTAACACTCGAAATAACAAAATCAAATGTGGCTGTGCTGGTACTAAGTCGCCCTGAAAAACACAATGCATTTAACGAAGAAGTCATCAGTGAACTGATCCGTTTAATTGAACATGCAAATAGCTGTGATGTGCGCGCACTGGTTCTTAAAACCGAAGGTAAGCACTTCTCTGCTGGCGCTGATTTAAACTGGATGAAATCTATGGCTGGCAATGACTTTGCTGAAAACTTAGCGGATTCAATGCAGCTCGCTAAGCTTATGAAAGTACTTGCTACAAGCCCTCACCCAACGGTTTGTGCAGTGCAAGGTGCAGCCTTTGGCGGTGCATTAGGCTTAATTGCCTGTTGTGATATAGCTATATGTCAAGACGATGCACAATTTTGCCTAAGTGAAGTAAAGTTAGGTCTCGTTCCTGCAGTTATCAGCCCTTATGTTATTAAAGCCATTGGTGAGCGCGCTGCACGTCGTTATTTTTTAACGGCAGAGATATTTGACGCTCACACGGCTAAACAACTTGGTTTAATTCACCAGGTCACTGGCGATTTACAAACAGCCCTCGACAAACACTTACAAAGTCTGGTTAACAATGGCCCTGTCGCTGTCAAAGCAGCGAAGCAGCTTATTAATGATGTCGCAGGTAAAGAAATTGATGATGCACTTATTGAATTAACCGCTGAGCGCATTGCACGCATTCGTGTATCTGAAGAAGGCCAAGAAGGTCTCACTGCTTTTTTTGAAAAACGTGCCCCTAACTGGCAGAAATAGGAACCATTATGACAACAAAATCATTAAAAAAAATTCTCGTTGCCAACCGTGGTGAAATTGCCTGCCGTGTTATGCGTACAGCTAAACAAATGGGCTTAACGACGGTCGCTGTGTACTCAGATGCGGATAAACATGCTCAGCATGTAAAGCTAGCTGATGAGGCGTATCACATTGGACCTGCACCAAGTAAAGATTCATACCTAGTAGCAGACAAAATCATCGACGTTGCTAAACATGCAGATGTTGATTGTATTCATCCCGGTTATGGTTTTTTATCTGAGAACTGTGACTTTGCACTAGCATGCGAAAAAAATGATATCGCTTTTATTGGCCCGCCAGCATCAAGCATTGAAGCCATGGGTTCAAAAACCCGTGCTAAAGAAATTATGCACCAAGCAAATGTGCCTTTAGTGCCTGGTTATTATGGTGACAATCAAGATACTGATTTCTTACAAGCAGAAGCTGAAAAAATTGGTTATCCAGTACTAATCAAAGCGGCCTTTGGTGGCGGTGGCAAAGGCATGCGAGTTGTTGAACACGCAAAAGACTTTATCAGTGCACTTGAAGGCGCAAAACGTGAAGCTAAAGCCGGGTTTGGTAACGACTTAGTACTTCTAGAGCGCTATGTCACTAAACCTCGCCACGTTGAAGTACAAGTTTTTGCCGATAGTCATGGTAACTGTGTGTACTTAGGCGATCGTGACTGTTCTTTACAACGACGTCACCAAAAAGTAATTGAAGAGGCCCCAGCACCTGGTTTATCTGATGCACTTCGCAAAGAAATGGGTGAAGCAGCGGTACGTTGTGCCCAAGCGATTAACTATCGCGGTGCAGGTACGGTTGAGTTTTTATTATGCGGTGAAGAATTCTTCTTCATGGAAATGAACACCCGTTTACAGGTAGAGCACCCAGTAACAGAAATGGTAACTGGTGTTGATTTGGTTAATTGGCAAATCAACATTGCGGCAGGTCAAGCATTACCTCTTAACCAAGCTGATATTCAGCTACAAGGCCACAGTTTTGAAGCGCGTATTTATGCGGAAGATCCTAGCAATGACTTTATTCCGTGTTCTGGTCACATTGACGCCCTATTTACACCGAACGAATCTGAATTTGTACGAATAGATACAGGCATTGCAGCAGGTGATGAAATTAGCCCGTTCTACGACCCTATGATCGCTAAATTAATTGTTCATGACGATAACCGCGAGGCAGCACTGGGGCGTTTATCGAAAGCACTTGAGCAATTTCACCTAGCAGGTTTTAGTTGTAACGTTAATTTCTTACATAACCTTACTAACCACCCTACTTTTCAAGCAGGTGCACCCGATACGCACTTTATTGAAGACCAAGGTGAGCGCCTTGTTGCTAAAAACGAGCAACAGTCAGTTATTGCAACCGTGGTGGCAGCCTATGCGTATGCACATCAACTAAAAAGTGAAAGCAGCAGCCCATGGCAACAATTAACAGGCTTTATGCTAAACAGTGACGCTAAAACCACGATTCCGTTTGTTGATCTAGACGTTCATGCGGTTAAAACCTCAGATGGTTTTAGAATAAGCCTTGACGGGGTTGACTATACAACTTCGGGCAACGTTGAAAATGGCCTTGCAAACCTAGTCGTTAATGGCGAAAAAGTTGTTGCTCATATTAATCAAACAGACTGTCACATCACAGTGATGTACAAAGCACAACAAAAGGTGCTTGAGCTGATTGATAAACACTATATTAGTGAGCACGAAAGTGATGCACTACCACTTGCCGCGCCACTCAACGGTACTGTTGTTAAGCATTTAGTTGAGGTAGGTAGTACTGTTTCTAAAGGTGATGCGGTCGTCATTATTGAAGCTATGAAAATGGAATACACCCTTAATGCCCCGCATGATGGCGTATTAACGAGCTATTGCTTTGCTGAAGGTGAACTGGTGAGTCACGGTGATATGCTAGCGATTGTTGAAGAGCCGGAGGCGTAATGGCACAGTTTCCTGATTTTGTTCGCATTGTAGAAGTTGGCGCCAGAGACGGTTTACAAAATGAAGCAGCCGTTAGTACTCAAGATAAAGTAGCACTGATCAACGCCCTAGCTGAAGCTGGTCTTAAAGATATTGAAGCAGGCGCATTTGTGTCACCTAAATGGGTGCCACAAATGGCTGATTCTAGCGATGTAATAAACGCTTTAAATTTACCAGACGTTAATTTAAGTGCCCTCACCCCGAATTTACGTGGTGCAGAAGCAGCTAAACAAGTCGACATACAAGAATTTGCTATCTTTACAGCTGCAAGCGAAGCGTTTTGTCAAAAGAACATCAACTGCTCTATTGATGAAAGTATTGATCGCTTTAAAGATGTCATGGCTTTTGCCAAAGCGAATAACATTCGTGTTAGAGGTTACGTTAGCTGCGTTATGGGTTGCCCATATCAAGGTGATGTCGACTACAATGATGTATTAAAAGTATCAGAGCGATTACTCGAGCTTGGTTGTTACGAAATTAGCCTAGGTGACACCATTGGTGTTGGTACGGCGAAAAAAGTAGATGAGTTATTAGATTTACTCTTGCAACATATTGATAAGTCGAAACTCGCTGTACATTTTCACGACACCTATGGACAAGCGCTCACAAATATTTACACCGCGCTAAACCGCGGTATAGCAACGGTTGACAGTGCTGTTGCAGGCCTAGGTGGTTGCCCTTATGCCAAAGGCGCGTCAGGAAATGTTGCCACTGAAGATGTAGTTTACTTACTACAAGGGCTTGGCATAGAGCATGGAATTGATTTAGAAAGACTGGCGAAAGCTGGTTGGGCTATTTGTAGTGCATTAAATAAACAACCTGTCAGCAAGGTATCACTTGCTCTAAAGAACACTCAGAATAATTAAGGAGTAGGCTCATGGCCGGTTTCGATAAGGTGGTTTCAAGTTATGAAGCTGCAATGGAAGGTTTAAAAGATGGCGATACCATTATCGCTGGTGGCTTTGGCTTATGTGGTATTCCTGAAGGACTTATCAGTGAAATTAAGCGTAAACAGACTAAAAACCTAACAGTTGTTTCGAACAACTGTGGTGTAGATGATTTTGGTTTAGGCATTTTACTTCACGATAAACAAATTAAAAAAATCATCGCTTCTTATGTTGGCGAGAATGCGCTTTTTGAACAACAACTTTTAAATGGCGAAATTGATGTAGTTTTGACACCGCAAGGGACGCTCGCTGAAAAAATGCGTGCTGGTGGTGCTGGTATTCCAGCATTTTATACTGCAACGGGTTACGGTACCCCTGTTGCCGAAGGTAAAGAAGTCAAAGAGTTTGATGGCCGCCCGTATATCTTAGAAGAATCAATTACTGGTGAGTTTGCCATTGTTAAAGCTTGGAAAGCAGACCGCTACGGTAATCTTGTATTTCGCCATACAGCAATGAACTTCAACCCGATGGCTGCGACAGCAGGTAAAATTACTGTTGCTGAAGTAGAAGAGATTGTAGAACCAGGTGAACTTGAGCCAAGCCAAATTCATACCCCAGGTATTTATGTTAATCGCGTGATCAAAGGCGACTTTGAAAAACGCATCGAACGTGTAACAACTCGCGATTAAGGAGCAATAAAATGGCATTATCACGTGAACAAGTTGCAATGCGTGTTGCACAAGAGCTACAAGATGGCTATTACGTAAACCTAGGTATTGGTATCCCTACTCTAGTTGCTAACTATGTCCCAGATGGCATCGAAGTCATGCTACAGTCTGAAAATGGCTTACTAGGCATGGGTGCGTACCCAACTAAAGACCAAGTTGATGCAGATATGATCAATGCGGGTAAAGAAACCGTGACAGCAGCCACAGGTGCAGCAATATTTAATAGTGCAGATAGTTTTGCCATGATACGGGGTGGTCATGTAGACTTAACAGTATTAGGTGCATTTGAAGTTGACCAGAACGGTAACATCGCATCGTGGATGATCCCAAAGAAGCTAATTAAAGGCATGGGTGGCGCGATGGACCTCGTTGCTGGCGCGAAGAATATTATTGTTACGATGACGCATGCAAGCAAGCATGGCGACTCTAAGTTATTAGAAAGTTGCACTTTACCGTTAACTGGGGTTAACTGTGTAAAGAAAATCGTAACTGATTTAGCCGTACTAGAAGTTAAAGACGGCGCATTTCATCTAATCGAACGCGCTCCAGGCGTGTCGGTAGACGAAATCATTAGCAAAACGGCAGGCAAATTGCTTGTTGAAGGTGATGTTCCAGAGATGGCTTTTTAAGCTACTCACATCCCATGTACCGACCTCATTCCCAGTGCCAATGGCGCTGAGTTACCCAAAATCCCTCGCAAGAGGGATTTTTTTTATCTAAAGTTAGCCTTTCGCCGCACCATTTTGTCACATAAATAGTATAAAATGCCCTACCTTAGTGAATCGCTAGTATCTATTACTTAGACTATTACCAAAAAGGTAAAACTGCTAAGATCACTTTTTTGCTAAACATTAGCCTAAACATAGATTAAACGAGCGATTCGCGGCTGTTTTTTATACAATATAGCAAGAGTTAGCTATATTCATTCTTTAATCTCTATTTTTTTACATTTTGGGATAATAATTGCTTAGCAGTTAATTAACTAACAAGCGCTATTGAGACTTACTGAAATTAACTATGCAAACACCTATACGTGGCTTACGCTCATTTTGTTTTGCTGCTCGCACTCTTAGCTTTAAAGATGCAGCAAACCAGCTTTACCTTACGCCTTCTGCCGTAAGCCATCAGATCAAACAATTAGAAGAACAATTGGGTATTGAACTGTTCGAACGTCAAACCCGCTCTATCCGCTTAACTGCGGCTGGTAAGAATTTTTATGACTCTGTATCGCCGCTTATTAAAGCGCTAGAAAAAACCATCAATGAGTTTAGTCAGTTACAAGAAAATGTGACTATTAGTATTACGCTACCTGAGTTTTTCGCCAGTGAGCTTTTAATGCCAAAACTAAGCGAATGGACTAGCGATCATCCAAATACAAACTTACAGCTTAATACCTTAAAAACGCGTAAAGAACTGACTAAGCAAAGCGACTTGTCGATTGTATTGTCTTCGTCTAAACCGCATGAAGGCGTTGTACATGAGCTATTTTCGCTATCGTACACACCAGCTTGCAATAAAGAAAACTGGCAAGCATGGCAAGAAAACCCGTTTCAGGCCTTAAACGAAGTACCTCTTATTCTACATAAAGCACGGCCGTGGGCTTGGCATCAATGGGCAGAGCATGCTGGTATTGATGACTTTGCACCAAAACAAATTATTCAGGTTGATAGTATGTTTGGTGTGGCACGTGCGGCTCAACAGGGCATGGGTATTGCTCTTATCCCCTTGCCAATTAGTCAAACTTGGTTTGATGAGCAGTGGTTATTTAATTTCACCGATATGCCACTAAAAACCAAAGATAAGTACTACTTAGTACAACACGAGCCGGCAGAAACCAATGCACAACTAGAGCTATTTATTAAATGGATGATAGATACTTTTAAACACCTTAAGTGAGTGATAGAGCGTAATGACCCTCAAGTTAATTGAGGGTCAATTTTTAAAATTTAGCTTTTAGACTTTGTCACCAAAATACTCACTTTGTTTTCACCAATTTCAAATGACGCTTTTTTACCATATTCCACAATAAAAGAAGGTGTAAAATAGCTGCCAGCGAGCGTGATTGATGTTTCTACAGCTGCTGTATTATTATGTTGTGGTATCACAGTAACTTCATAGCTAAACCCCTCACCTATAGAGATGGTCGCAGGTTGCTTTTCTTCCACCAGCATTACTGGCGATGCTAGTAAATCATTCGCTTTATAAACAACTGTTTCTACCTGAAAACTATCAGCTGCGAAACAACTTGTTGATACTAGTAATGCCCCTGCTATTAAACCTAACTGTTTTTTCATATATATTTCCTTATCTCATTTATAGGGTTTATCCGTAATTTATATCAGTTAGTACGTTTATTAGATACACAGAAATTTCTGAATCTCAAACTATCTCTGTTAAAGCTTTCGGTAATAAACATCAATGCTATGTGTTATGGCTTCATAGCGGTTATTTTCATGTTTAAAACACGCTTTGCGCTGCTCTTTCTCTTCGTAGTTTTTACCTGCAACAACGACTTGATCTAAAGTTTGTGAACGTGCACAAAATTGTCTTTTTGAAATTGTTTCTATTTTGACTGATTCAGCTTTTGAGCGCTGACGGCTGACGGCTGACGGCTGACGGCTGACGGCTGACGGCTGACGGCTGACGGCTGACGGCTGACGGCTCAAAGATTAATTCACTGCATTAGACTAAAGTCTATAGGTTAAATTTCCTCATCTATTAGGTCATTTTTTATCGTTTGTTGAATTTGCGCTGTTCAATTAAAGTTCATTTGTCGGCGATTGATACCGATTTAAATAGAGGAAAAGATTATGTTTAGTACACTTATGAAACGCGTTGCACTTAGCTCTTTATTAACTTGTTCAGCTATGGCAG
This sequence comes from Pseudoalteromonas sp. Isolate3, assembly GCF_022398505.1. Lineage (NCBI taxonomy): Bacteria > Pseudomonadati > Pseudomonadota > Gammaproteobacteria > Alteromonadales > Pseudoalteromonadaceae > Pseudoalteromonas > Pseudoalteromonas sp. Isolate3. The sequence goes on from NZ_JAKEVN010000070.1 coordinate 21,765, forward strand.
TGGCTGATCAAAGTGACTACAAATTGATGGTAATTGACCAGTCTATTACTGCTAATGTTGCAGAAAACCGTCAATACGAACAGGCATTTAATGATTGCGCTTTGAGTGTAAAAGATAAAAAGTTCTCTGAAGCTGAAACACTATGCTCAAAAGCAATCAGCTTACTAAGTTCTAGTAAAGTACCTAGTCATAAACGTCGCGAATTAACGTCGTTTACGTTAAGCAATCGTGGTGTTGCCCGCATCATGTCTGAAAACGACACTGCAGCACTGTCTGACTTTTACGAAGCAGTACAAATTTCAGGTAACGAGTTAGTTGAACACAACTTAACTCGTGCTAAAAAGAACTTAGCTTTATAACTTCTCACAGAATTGTGTTGTCTCAAAACCCAGCTTCGGCTGGGTTTTGTCGTTTATGTGTTATTAGTTTTTTGTTTTGCGATTCTATTAATGAATCAAGCTCTTTAAGTAATAGGCTCTCTACGGTCTTTTTATCCAATTTTGCCAATTGTTCTAAGCTGTAATTTTTGCCAATTTCTTTAGCTAAAATATAACCTAGATAGTAACCTCTCCTGTATGGTAGGTTTGTCTCGTCCTGTGTGAAATTGAAAAATGAAGAATATGTTTCAGGCTTTATTGAATAAAACTTTTTCTTAAGGTCAACGAGAGAATACAGCTCTCTTGATTGAATCTTTTCAATCAGATTGTCAGGTATGTTTAGCATCAATTCATCATCACTCGCTGACGGGCTCAATTGATGTGAAACGTAAGTTGCTAAACCCTCAGTCCAAATCGAACACCATAGCTCAACATGACATTGAAATAAATTTTCATGATAAACATGAAATAGTTCGTGATGAAAAAATGGCGTATCATTTTTCCAATTATGATATTTGGCCATAAGATCGACACCAAACATTAAGTAAGACTTACCATTCAAATCACGAGTTGCACCATTGAACCTTCCAAGCGAGTGAAGTATGTAAATGGGTGTTTCAGATTTGAAATCGGGGAAAGTAGCAATGAATGATTCCATACTGCTATTTAAATCTTTAGATAAACGCTTATTTTTTGAGTGATAAACCTCTTCTATTGCACTAAAACCCGCAATAGCTTTTAAAAAGCTTTTATCACTATAAAAAGGTGCAAATTGAGAAGCGAAATATTGAGAGAACTGCTCTGCTCTCTTTTCTTGTGCCAAAGTCTGGGTTGACTGATATAAAGTATAAAAATCATCCGCGAGATTAATTACTTCGACGTCAGCTGACTGGGCGTTAGCAAACGCCTTAAATGAAAGCACTCCAGATATGAATGTTGGCAGTAAAAGAGC
>NZ_JAKEVN010000071.1:0-22054 GCF_022398505.1 Pseudoalteromonas sp. Isolate3
GCTAAGCACTTGAATATATTGGGTTTACACGTGTACGCTCAAATACCTTTTTTTATCCCGAAATGGTTAACAACTAAAGGCTGATAACAAAAAGCCCAACTAAAAAGTTGGGCTTAGGTATAAATACTGAAGGAATGGCTTAAAGCTCATCTTCGATGGGGAATAACGAAATAAACCATACTTGAAAACGTCGCCAAGAAGAAGTTTGTGGTTCTTCATCAAACTGCTCATTACTCACTGTGTCGAGCCAAACTAAATCATCCTCTTTAAGCTCGACTTTCCAAGCATATTCGGGCATTTGATTATCAACCCAATGGGCCAAAAAGCGGCTAAGCTTTTTGCTTTCGATTAATACACCCATCTCGGTATTTAAATCAATTGAGCGAGGGTCGAGGTTCATGGTACCGACAAAAATCTTTTCATCATCAAAGGTCATGGTTTTTGCGTGCAAACTTGCCTGTGATGACCCGGTTACTTTACGTCCCGCTTTGCGCTTAATGGCCATTAAGTCACTGGGTTTTAACTCCCACAGCTTAACCCCACCCTTTATAAGATCTTCTCGGTACTTTTTGTAACCAGCATGCACCGCAGATACATCGGTAGCAGCTAAAGAATTAGTGAGTACAGTGACATCAACGCCCTGCTGAGCCCAGTTTGTTAGCAATTTAACGCCCTGCTCACGGGGAATAAAATACGGCGACACAATAATTGCTTTTTGTTTTGGCTCGCCCATTTCTTTAAATAACATTGGCGACATATTGGCCGATTTTTCACTGACGTCGTTCATCACCTTATCGGGATGATCATAAAACAACACAGACTTTTGCCAATCGAATTCTATTTCATCGTGCAATAAGCGTTTTACAAAGGCGCTTTCGCGTAATTGCTCAACGTAATTACTCTGCTGATTTTGCTCAACATAGGTCGATAAGGTTTTAGTGATATCAATAAGTGATTGCTCATCACGCTCACCGTGCAAGTCTTCAACAGGGAAAGACAGCTGATGATTCCAATATAAATCAAATGCCTTTGATGCCTCAGGCACTATCTCGCCAACACTCATAACATCTAAATCAATAAATTCAGAGTGATCTTCAGCCGAGAAATACGCATTACCTATGTTGCGCCCACCGGTGATAAAAATTCGATTATCAACAATAAAACTCTTGTTATGCATGCGTCTAGAAAGCTGGCTAAAGTTGGTAACAAAACCAAGCGCTCTAAAACGACGGTTAGGAAATGGATTAAATAATCGAACTTCAATATTAGGGTGAACAGCCAGTGCAGCTAAATCAAGCTCACTGTCAGCTTGTGACAAGTCATCGAGCAGCAAGCGAATTCTTACCCCTCTATCTGCGGCTTTTAACAAAAAGGCCGTAAATAAAATGGTAGTTTGCTGCCTGTGGTATAAATAGTACTGCACATCAATGGTGTGCTCGGCAGAATCAATGAGTGCTAACCTAGCTACAAAGGCATCGACCCCATCTGCTAAAGGATAAAACCCTGATAACCCAGGATGATTATTACCCACTGCATCTCCTATGGTGCTGGGTGTATCTGCTGCAATGGCATAGCTAGGTTGAATGGACTCTCGTGAAGGTAGCTGCGCACAGCCCGCAGTGATTAAAATAAGTACTACACAAAAAAGTGATTTTGAAGAGTCTATTATCATGGCTTCCTACCAATGACCGTGTGATACACGTATCTGCTTTGTTATAACCCTAATAAATGAAGGGGTTAAAAGCAAATAAAAACTCGTAAGTAAGCGGATAAATTAGAAGAATTAAACGAAGGAAAAATAGTTAAGCAAGCAAGCTTAAGAGCAAGTAATTACGCTACTTGCTCAGTAATATCTGCAATCTCGATCAGTTTGCGATTAAGAATTTTTTTACAACAACCACAACACTTGCCGCACTGGCTACCCACTTGCAGTTCTTTTGATAACTCACGCATTGTCATTGCGCCATCATCAATTGTTTGTTCGATTTTTTTATCAGTCACACCATGACATAAACAGATATACATGAATGCAAACCACTCTCATTTCTCTTGATGGTCAGTATATTAATCTAAACAGTAATAGTTCGCAATAGTGTTATAGGCAATATTTGCATAACTTTTATACCGAAATTTCCAAAATGGCACACAGCTAAAAATTTTCCCTTATGATTTGGGCAGTTAGATCAAGGCGAGTAAAGAAAAAATGTTTAACTTTTTAGGTATTGTTTCGCTCTAGCTATAAGCTATTCTTTAGATTGAAATGCATGCTAGATTTCATGTAATTAGTTTTGATAAATAAGTCATTTTTAATAAAACAACAAAACGAACCCTTTAGTTGGTAATAAAGCAATGCTTTTACTATTTTTATCCAACACTTAATCTGTAACCGAGGACACATGGAAGCGCCTACAGTTGAATTAACTCGTGAGAACTTTAACTCCATCTTTTTTCAGACTTTCATAAAAACGAAAGTGCAACCTGAAATACCTATCTTGAGATGCGCAGTCCCTTTACCTAAAGCGCAGAAATTCAAAGCAAAGTTAATCACTGGTGCTATATTCATCATTGCATGCCTCCTTGTTTGGAAAACACAATCCGGTTCAGGTGCAATTGCCGCTGTGATCATTACTTATCTCAGTTACTTTTTAATTCAGATGTTTATTGCCAATAAGCGTTACTTCATTCATGAATCCCCGTTGTGCGAAATTAAAATAAACCAAGAACAGGTTTACCTGCCCGCACTTTTATTCGATGACAGAAAACCACGAACAATTAAAAGAGAAGATTTACTAAATGTTGAGGCCGTATGGAATTTTACACGCACCAAAAGCGGCTACGATATTAACGACCCACAACCAAGGCGTGCCTATCTATTTTCTGTTATTTTTAAAACTCGCTATGGTGATTCAATACCTTTAAATGACTGGAGCTTAGAACATCCTGAACTCTTCAAGACACTTGTTGAGTATGATTACCCAGTCACTATGATAAGAACAGCCAAACGTGGGTCACCAATAACAGTTCACATAAAATGGTTCTTCCTATTTACTTTTATGTGTATTTTCATCTACTCACTTATAAAATATGTAATTTAGCGGACTTATAAATATGCAATTGGCAAAGTAACTGCGAACAAGCGCTTTGCCTTAAACTTACGCTTTATTGTTAAACAGCATACCAGAGTGATTACTAGAAGTAGGAGCAAACAAAGAGTTTATCATCGTAGAAACATTACTTTTTACGGCAAGCTGGACTGTATTTATTTCTTCATCAAGTTGTTTATTAAGCTCTAGTAACTCACTTTCTCGTTGTTCTGGAGCTAGGTCTTTGTTGCTTTTTAAACTATTAATCTTATTTTGTAATTCCTTTATTTTTACTACTAGCTCTTGTTGTGTTTGTGATGTCTTTGATTGAGCTTCTGATTGTGGATCAGAATCAACGCCTGCTTCTTGTTGTTTAGAGCCTTGAAGGTTTGTTGCTTTTTCACTTGCTGGGTTTAGCTCATTTTTATTTTGCTGATCTAATAATGGCTCTTTTAGGAATGAGGATGTGTACGAAGTTAGCTGCATAGTTTTCCTATCGTTTATTTATTGGCGTTTAACAAAGAAATTTTCGAAAAGAAATCTAATGCATAATTCGTACCCATTAATAAGCCAAACATCTCTAATTCAAACTGCTAGAAATATTCATTTTCAAATAATTGCTAAAAAGTTTAAATTCTTAATTTCACCAAAAACCAATACTAAAGAATTAAAAATTAACTTTTATGCAACCTTTTTTGATCGCATTTTAAACATCTTCCGTAAGCCTTATTGAAATGGACACGTCGTAACGTCCGAACATACAAAGATATAAGGAAGAACGATGAAATACATACTCTTATTAAGCAGCCTACTCCTGGTAACTGCTTGTAGCGATGACGATGATAACAAAGAAGTCATCACACCACCGCCACCTCCTCCAGTTCAAGAATTCACTCCAAGTAAAACCTATGCTGTAACTTTAAGTGGCAAACAAGAAGTGCCAATGAATGATTCAATGCAAACAGCGACTGCAACAGTAGAGCTTGACGAAAGTTTAATGCAATTTCGTGCAACGCTTGATGCAAGCTCAGTCGAAGGTTTTAGCGCAGCACACATACACGACGGCGATTTAGGCGCTAATGGCGATGTTGCTTTTGCATTTGAAGCCACTACCGATGGTGTGTATGAAGTCGCAATCACCGACCTTGATGAAAGTTTAATCGCTGATTTAATGGATGGTGATTGGTACATTAACCTTCATACTGAACAGTATGCAAACGGTGAGCTTCGTGCGCAAATTGTGCCAGATACAACCAGCATCATCACGTTTGTTTTAAACGGCGATCAGCAAGTTCCTATGAATGACAGTGATGCTATGGGTTATGGCTACGCATCTTATGACAGTGCCACAACAGAATTACGACTTCGCGCAGTGACAATGGGTGTTGATGACGCAACAGCTGCTCACATCCACACCGGCAAATTAGGCTCAAATGGTGATGTATTCGTGACTTTAGAGCAAGACGATGAAGTAATGACCGACTGGGTAGTGCCAGAAGGCACCATGATAGACAGCGACACTCTGGCAGTACTTTTAGACGGCGGTCACTATGTTAATGTTCATACGCCTGAATTTGCCGGTGGCGTAATTCGCGGCCAAATCTTAACAGACAACTACGCAGTTGCGACCTTTGACTTGAGTGGTAATCAAGAAGTACCCATGGTGAGCACCATGGCTGATGGTGATGGTTATGCCCTAGTTGATACTACTGACTACAGCGTAGAGCTTACTGTTGTAACGTCAGGCTTGGACGATGCGAGCGCTGCGCATATTCACACAGGTCGTATCGGGACTAATGGCGATGTATTAGTGGCGCTTGAACAATCAATGGATGATAGCAATGTCTGGATGACACCAAGTAATACACAAATCAATGCTGATATTTTTGCAGTGCTTGCTTCTGGCGGTCACTATGTCAATGTTCATACACCTGATAATGCTGGCGGCGAGCTTCGCGGGCAAATCCTAACTAGTAACTATGGCTTTACGAGCTTTAAACTAAGCGGCGAGCAAGAAGTCCCTGCTGTCGAAACTGATGCAAGCGGTGAAGGTTATGCATTAATTAACATGGATAACTATGCTTTAGAACTTGTGGTAAACACAATGGGTGTTGATGACGCGACAGGAGCGCACATTCACACTGGTCGAATTGGCACAAATGGCGATGTGCTCGTTGCACTTGAGCAGTCAACAACTAACGCAGGCATGTGGATGACACCAGCAAATACCATGATCAACGCTGAGATCTTTGAGGTACTTGCATCAGGTGGTCATTACGTTAACGTGCATACACCTGCTAACACGGGTGGCGAAATTAGAGGTCAGATACTAACAGACAACTATCAGCTTGTAACTTTCCCACTTAGTGGTATGCAAGAAGTACCTGCGGTCGATACCATGGCATCAGGAAATGGTTATGCATTAGTTAATATGGATAATTACCATCTAGAATTAAGAGCTTTGACCGAGGGTGTGAGTGATGCAACTGCAGCGCACATTCATACAGGTCGTATAGGCACCAATGGCGACGTACTTGCCGCGTTAGAACAATCAAGCGATAACATGAATCTATGGCAAACACCTGAAAACACCATGATTAATGCAGATATTTTTGCAGTACTTGCATCAGGTGGCCACTACGTAAATGTGCATACTCCTGCTAACCCAAGTGGTGAACTACGCGGTCAAATCCTTACTGATAACTATGTGTTTGTAACCTTCCCGCTAAGTGGTGAACAAGAAGTACCCGCGGTTACAACGGATGCATCTGGCGATGGTTATGCACTTGTTAATACAAACGATTATAGCGTTGAGCTGCAAGTACTTACATCGGGTGTAAGCGATGCAAGTGCAGCCCATATTCATACCGGCGTAGCAGGTGAAAATGGCCCTGTGTTAGCTCCTCTTGTTCAAGACAGTGATGATATGAATCGCTGGATGAGTAGCACTGGCTTAATGATAAATGCTGAGATTTTCTCAGTATTAGCTTCAGGCGGTCATTATGTAAATGTCCATACGCCTGCCAACCCAAACGGTGAGATACGCGGCCAAATTCAATAATTTTATAGAGTCAGAGGCCAAAATACTTGGCCTCTTTAACTTACCTTTCTAGCTCAATTAATTTTACAATAACACCCCTCAGCATCTGAATTAATAAACCGACTATTAAAACCTGCTCGTAAGTTTGCGATTACTAACTCAACAAAGCCATTCTGACTTGAACACGCGAGTCCTTTTGATAATGGCCCTGCATATACAAGCTGTTGATTTTCTGAAACAAGTACTGCGGCAGGTTGAGCGGGTAAAATTTCAGCAACCGCAGATGTTGGTTTAAGTTTTATTACTTTAACACCTTGCTCTGCTGCATAGCTGCTAAGGCTTGTTATGTGCGGTTGTGAACGCGTTGAGCATACACAGGTATTTTCATCAATAATGTACAAGGTATCTGTATTGGTGATGCCAAGCCCCATTCTTTGTTGAAAAGCAGGTAGCCAGTTGGCTGTGGCTAGCTTTTTATCTGGATCAAAGGTGCTAGCTTGTTGAGAGTAAGCAAACACCAAGGCCAATGCCACAGAGGCAACCCAAACCAGGGTTGCCACTATTACCCATTTACTATTTGAATTTAGCAATACCTTGCTCCAGCACATCGATACTTACATCAATTAACTGGACGCGATCGGTGAGTTTTTCAATCATCAGGTTGTCGTTGGCTTGGTTAGCAATTAAGGCTTGTGAATTCTCGGCAATGGCACGTGTATTCCCCGCTTGATTTTGCACTACATGTGCAACCGATTGTGAACTACTTGCGGCAACATTAACCTGCTCTGTCATCTCTGTAATTTGCAGCTTCATCTGTGAGCTAATTGCTGATAACTGTTCGATAAGTGCGACACTACCTTGCATCGACTTGGTTGATGATGCGCTATTTTGCATCAAGCTTTCGAGTGTATTGGTTATTTTATCTGTAGTATTTTTACTTCGTGTTGCCAAATTTCTTACTTCATCAGCAACAACCGCAAAGCCACGGCCTTGCTCACCAGCTCGAGCAGCTTCAATTGCGGCGTTTAGCGCAAGTAAATTCGTTTGCTCAGCAATTGACGAAATCTCATTAAGTAATTCAGAGATATGCGAACATGCACTTACAAGTTGGCTAATGTTTTGGTCTGCTTCTTGAAGGTTATTGGCAAGTTCAGCTGTTTTACTGTCTGTATTCGCTACTTCATTTAGTGCTTCTGTTGCACTTAAATGGAGCTGCTCAAACTGTGTTTGCAGCTCATTACTTTCATGTTCAACATGAGCAAAGCCTTCAGAAACTCGTTCACCCGACTGCGCTATATCCGTCGATAACTGCTCACGCTTAACAGCTTGCTCATGTAATTCGTCATGTACTTCAAGTAATTGTTTAGACTGATTTTTTAAAACACTACTTTGACTTTGAACATCACCTATCACAGTGGATACAAAACCCAGTAAGCGGTTAAAACCCGCCACAGCTTCACTATGTCTATCATCCGCTCTTAAACTAATATTAATGCTGTTTTCGTCGGCCATTATCTGCTCTGTTGTTGTACTTAACGATAAGCCTGAACTGCGTTCAAGATGGAGGGTTTTAGCAATGTAACCCGCTACAATTGCTTCAACAATGGCATATACGGCATGAATAAGTACGGTGCTAAAATACAATCTGTCTGGGTCAAAAACGTATAAACCAACTTCGTTTATCTGTAAAAAGTAAAAGCTCAAATGGTGAACGGCCACAAAAGTAAGTGCTGTAATGAACACTCGCCATTCAACAAACATGATCAATACGGCCATTAAAATAAAAATTTCAAAGTGAACTTCAATGAGGCCGTAGCTTTGTTGGATGTGTAAAAACGAAAACATCATGCAACCGGCAGCAACAACATGGGCTGTTAATTTGCTCGTTGGGTATTTATGGAGCATCCAAAGCGGTAAAGACAGCAGTAATAAACCGGTTACCACACCCGTTATCAAAGTCGAATAGATGAAGCCTAAAACCAAAGACTCAATAAATAAGAGAAGGAACAAATAAGTAAAAAGGCGGCGCACGCTCGTCATAGATAAAGCCTTAATTATTAGATAATTTACAAAAACACAATTAATCGAGCCAATACGGTTTGATGCGAATCATGGTTCACTTTATTAATTGCAATAGTGCTCTAAATTGATCTGTCCCTGCTTTTTCTAGCCATTGAAATATCACACTTTCTGTACATGTAATAATAGCACCTGCTGCCAATAGTTGCTTAATCGCCAGCTCTTTATGTTTTTCATTACGTGATGCGATGGCATCTTCCACTACAAACACTTGATAACCATTGGCAATTAAGTCTAAACAAGTTTGCAGTACACAAACATGTGACTCCGTACCCGTTATCACCACTTGTTTACGGTTAAAGCCAGCCAATTGATTGTTAAATTGCGCTTCTTGGCATGCGCTAAAATGTATTTTGTGATAGCAATTGTTGTCATTTATAAAGGGTAAAAGCTGTTCACTACTTTTACCTAACTTGGTTGGATTTTGTTCGGTAAATAAATAGGGAATATCTAATGCCTTAGCTGCTTTAATCAACTTTTCTGTGTAATTAACAGCTTGATTAAAATCGTTTATAACCGGCTCAAGCCCTGCTTGTAGGTCAATAATCAATAACAAAGCATGATTTTTTTGACTTATAAATGAATGGCGCATCACTTTCTCTGATAAATAACAATTGAACTAGTTATAGCATAGGTTTTAATTTCAATACCAAGTAGACCTTATTACTAATTTAACTTTTCAGAACCGTTATTTACGGTCATAATTGTGCTATATTTTGTTAAAAATTATGCGTAAATAATAATTTAGGGTTAATCAGTCAGTGCCTAAACTTTTTCTTTTGATTCTCAGTCTGCTTTTCTTCACGCTAACTTCAACTGTGTTTGCGCAAAATTACGCTTTGCAAATGCAGCGAATTTCGACTGATGAAGGCCTTACACAAGGCAGTGTAACTAAAATTATACAAGATGATTTAGGCTTCATTTGGATAGGCACCTACCAAGGGTTAAATCGATACGATGGTTATCAGGTATCGCCTTTTGCTGGAGAGTTCATTCTTGATCAGCGGCAAATTACCGCAATGCACAAAACTGAAGACGGAAACATTTTTGTCAGTACCGAATTCTCAGGTGCTTTTTTTATTGATCCTAAAACCCTGAAAGTTGAAAAAATTTACTCTGGCAAACTCGATCCAGAAGATGTTTTCTTCTCGCCCATTTTAGCTGTTACTGAAGATGACAACTTTTTTTACTTCGCAATTGCTCAGCATGTTTATTCATACAACAAACTATCTAAAAAGTTTTTGCATGAATTTTCAATCAATAAGGAAGAGCATATCGTGCGAGCTCTCACCTTACACGACAACTTTTTATATATAGGCACTTCGGATGGGCTTTTTTCAAAAAATCTTGCTGATGAACATATCTCGCATATTCCACTGACAGATAAAACACATACCACAGAAGATAATAAAAACGTTAAATTTTTAAAGGTCGATACTGAGCTCGGCTTACTTGTAGGCACAGTAGAGGGAATGTTCAATATCCCACTAAAGGCCAATCGTTTGACGTTTGATAAGGTAAAACTATTAATCCCTAACTTAAATATTTGGGACTATTCTGTTAGCTCGTTCGGTGAGTATATCGTCACTGAAAAAGGCTTGTTCGAATTTAATCGCGAAACTATGTCTATTGAGTTCATCTTAAACTTTGAACAGAGTAAGTACTTAATGACTGACAATACAATCCAAGATGTGATGGTTGATAAAACTGGGCTGCTTTGGCTTGCATCGCGCTCTCAAGGGGTATTTACATGGTCAACACTGGCAAGGCGTTTCAAGCATATTGAATTAAAAAACAACCAAGTTAGCTTCAATAATAATATCTGGACGGTATTACAAGATCAAAAAAATACGATTTGGATTGGCACTGATAATGGCCTAATGAAGTACAACCAGCCAACTAAAAAGATTACACCATTCTTAGTGAGCAACGATGAGAAAGCATTTCACGGCCAACACGGTATTTATGGTATTGCTGAAGCAAATATTGACGATAGTGACCGCTATTTATGGCTAATGAAATATATTGGCCTTGTACTTTTTGATAAACAAACTGGCAAATTAGCGCCCTTAAAAGGCAATGCAGAAACCATACACCTTATAGAATACGGCCCTAACTGGGGCTTTAGTGCAATGGGCAATGATCAATTTGCATTTTTGGATGAACAAAACTTTTATAAATATAACGGAAAAACAGGTGAACTTGTCACAATTAAAGGATTAAAAGAACAAGTCGACATAGTTAATGCTCATGGTTTTTTAAAGCCACTTCCCGATTACCCCGACGAGTATGTACTCAGTATGTCGGGCAAGTTGTATCGCTACAATGAGCAGACTGAAAAGTTGACACTTATATACCAAACAGAAAACTATAACCCATTAGCGTTCTATACTATTGATGACTGGGTGATAGATTATAATAACACTCTTTGGCTTGGTTCATCAGATGAAGGGCTTATCGGCATTGATGCTAAAACTTATGAGGTTAAACATCGCATTAATATGCAATCAGGGTTGAAAGCTAAATCTGTTTTTGGATTGCAAATCGATCGCTTTGGATTTTTATGGCTGGGTACACAAAATGGCCTTTACCGACTTGATTTAAGCTCTTTAGAACTTGACAGTTATTTTATTCGTGATGGTTTAACCGTAAATGAATTTAACATTGATTCCGACACTACATTACATAATGGACAACTTGCATTTGGCACAACACGTGGCGTACTTTTACTTTCACCGGAGGACTTTTTATCATCCCCTGTTGAGGCTGGCAATATAAATACCGAAATCACCAATGTGTCGTTACTATCGCGTGAGCTCAACTACCACCCCTACAAATATATAAACACGCCTCTTCAGATCACTTCTGAAGATATGGGCTTGGCTGTTACCTTTTCTAATTTTGATACTATTAATAAAGATAAAACATCGTATAAAGTGACCCTTGATGGACCAACGTCACTTGAATACAACAAGCTAACGACCAACGAAGTTTTCTTTACTAAATTGCCACCAGGTGATTATGTTTTATCGGTAACATCGTCAACAGAATTAAACGATGCAATATCTTCAACTAGACAACTAAGGTTTAATGTTGCACATGCACCTTGGTCATCTCCTATTGCCGTTACAAGCTATGTTATTATCGTCTTAGTTATTTTATTTTTCATCTTTTGGCAATATCGTGCTCGTCAACAAATGATAGGACGCGCTCACGCAGAAGTAGTAAAATCACAGCAGCAAACTGAACTTGCCTTGAGTAGCACCAAAAGTGGCGTTTGGGAAATAAACCTTGCAGAACAATTTTTAAGAACGACACGTTTTTCTGCTGAACTTGGTTATGATGAGTACAAAGATGGTATAAACCTTAAAGAATTTATAAACTTAGTTCACCCACATGATCACAATTATGTTACTAACCAGTGGCAAATCTTTTGTAAACAAACTAATAATGAACAATGGAACATTACTTACCGGTTAAAACATAAAAATGGGGGTTGGCTTTGGTACGAAGATATTGGCCGCATTGTTGCAACTGATGAAACTAATCGTCCTCTAAAAATTACCGGTATCTATACCAATATTACTGAACAGCGCGCTAATGCACAGCAGGCGAGTGTGCTCGGAGAAGCGTTCGGACAAATAAATGACTGGTTATTAATTTTAGACAATCAACTTAAACCATTTTCTGCTAATGCCAGCTTTGGTGAAGCATTCGCTACGCCAAACAATATTGCAGAGCTAACTAGCAGCGACTTTATTGCTGCAATTGGTCGAAGCAAATATATTGAATATATCAATGTATTAAAAACACTTAAACCAAAACAGAACTGGAAAACAGAAGCTGTTATTCGCACTCTAAAAAGCCCAGCACATCCCGTTCATATAAGTGTTACTGCCGTGGCCAAAGAAAACCACACAATTAGCTATTATGTGATTGTTATTTCTGACTTAACAGAGCAAAAACGCGCTGAAGACGATTTACGCTATTTAGCGAATTATGACCCACTCACAGGGCTGCCAAATCGAACTCTGATGCATTCAAAAATTAGTCAATGCATAAGTAATGCTAAAAAGCACAATAAACTCGCAGCATTGCTGTTTATAGATTTAGATAAATTCAAACCGGTTAATGACTCATTCGGTCATGCTGTAGGCGACCAATTACTGTGTGATATAACACAAAGAGTAAGCCTGATCTTACCCGAAAACGCGGTTATAGGCCGCCAAAGTGGTGATGAATTCTTAGTCCTTATTAAAGACTTACATTCGCCACAAACTCTCAGTGAGCTGGTTAAAAAGTTAACTGACGAGCTAGCAAGCAAAGTCATTATCGACGATTTTTCAATTAATATTTCTGCAAGTGTTGGTGTGGCTCTTTACCCATTTGATGCAAAAACTGCAGATGATTTAATTAAAAATTCTGATATAGCCATGATGCACGCAAAGCAATCTGGCCGGAACAATTTTAAATATTTCACGGAGCAAATGAATAACCAGCTAACCAAAAAGCTATTACTTGAAAATGCCTTAAAAGATGCCTTTAAAGATGATGAGTTATTTAATAATTATCAACCTATCGTTAATGCCAAAACTAAAAAAATAAACGGCGTAGAGCTTTTAATGCGCTGGAAGAACGAACAAGGTTTTGTATCACCAGCAGAGTTTATCCCTATTGCCGAGGAGATTGGCTTAATTGATGCGCTGACTGAGCAAGCACTTGATAGAGCACTAACAGAGCTGCTACCAATGCTTCGTGCTAATCCACAGTTTTATTTGTCATTAAACCTGTCGCCAACGCACATTTTAAAATCGAACTTAACTGAACGCTTACTACTGATTTTAAATAATCATATGGTTAAACCTGTTCAGCTGCGCCTTGAAATTACAGAAAACACGCTTTTAGAAGATAAAGAGAAAGCCTCAAAGCAACTGCAAAAACTTAAAAATGCTGGTTTCAAACTTTTACTTGATGACTTTGGTACAGGTTACTCGTCACTGACATACCTTAGCCAATTCCCGATTGATGTGATCAAAATTGATCAAAGCTTTGTGCGCAATATCGGCCAAGATAAGAGTAATGAATCAATTATTAAAACCATTCATGCGCTGTCATCAAATTTAGGTTTATATTGTATAGCTGAAGGGGTTGAGACCAGTGAGCAAATCAGCTTCTTAACCGAAATGGGCTGCGAAGATTTACAAGGTTATTATTTTGCCAAACCCATGTTGGCCGATGACCTAATAGCAGAAAGCACGATTCAGGCAGTTATTGATCGACTAAACGCGCTTTAAGCCATTTATTTAGGCATCGGTATAGCTCATCTTTGTTAATTGGTTTAGAGATAAAGTCATCCATGCCCGCCATAAGGCAACGTTTCTGATCATCTTCAAAGGCGTTCGCCGTAATAGCGATAATGATTGCTTCGCCATAAAGCGCAGGGTTTTGTTTGATTTCGTGTGTACATTGATAGCCATCCATGTGCGGCATTTGGCAGTCCATCAAAATAATGTCTGCTGTAAAGCTTTTAAGCTCTTTAAGCGCCTCTAAACCATCATTGGCCTTTTTAATAGTACACAGGGTGTCCTGCATCATCTTTTCCAGCACAATTTGATTTACAGGGTTATCTTCAACAATTAATACGTTAATGCCACTTAGAATTGGCTTGTCTATACTTTGCTCTGCCTTTTCCTCTGCACCACTTTCAGTCACAGGCACGACAATAGTGAATTCACTTCCCTCACCTTCATGACTCACTAAAGAGAGTTCTCCATCCATAAGCTCAATAATGCGCTTACTAATGGTTAGTCCTAACCCAGTACCTCCATATTTACGGGTGGTGGATATATCGGCTTGGGTAAATTCAGTAAATAATTTTACTTGCTGATCCGCTGAAATACCTATACCTGTATCGCGAATTTTTATTTCTAGTGCATTATCTGCCATTTGGCAGTGCATGTTTATTTCACCTAACTCAGTAAATTTGCCAGCGTTACTCAAGATATTGTTGACGACTTGGCTAAATCTGAGTGGATCTAAACGGATATAATCAGGGATATCATCCGCAATACTAAGGTTAAATTGAACCCCTGGCTTAACGCTGGTAGTGCTAAAGATTTTAGCTAACTGAGCAAGTAACGATTTAACCTCAACAGCGCGATTTTCAAGTTTAAGTGCACCAGCTTCAATTTTAGAGAAATCTAAAATATCGTTTAAAATCAACAGTAAGTTATTTGCACTTTGGTGTATCATTGCCAGCTCATCGCGCTCACTTTCTGGCAGATTAGGATTTTCTAACAATAGTTGAGTCATCCCCAAAATACCATTTAGTGGGGTACGAATTTCGTGACTCATATTTGCTAAAAACTGAGATTTAGTGCGGTTAGCCTGATTCGCTAAACGCACAGCTTCGACTAATTCGTTTGTTTTATCATTAACCTGCTGCTCGAGCTGAGAATTAAAATCTGTCAATTTATTATTTAATAATTCGTTTTCATGGTTCGCTTGATGTAAGCGATTAAAATTAAGCACAAGCTTGTTTGCTAAACTCGAAAACTGAGACTGCAAACGACTTACCTCGAGCCAGGTTTCTGGTAAGTCGGTATCAGTGATTGCACGTTCAGGTTCAAATTTATCGATTTGTTCAGCCAACTTTTCAATTGGAGCAATTAACCAGCGACTTAACTGAGTGATAAATACACTAGTTAATAAAATAATGAACAAAACCATTACTAAAGACTGACCCCATGCACTCACAGCAACATTGTTTGCGTGTTTGCGATTAAGCATGGTCATCACAATCCAATTATGTTCAGTAGAGCGAGCTTCCCTAGCGTAATACTGTTGCTCATCTTCCGCATCAAACATTTTAAAACGCGCTTCATCAGCAAACGAGTCTATCTCATCGTCAGTTAATTGTTGTAACTCTTTAAAATCATCCAGGGTGCTAAATACTACTTTATTGGTGGGATCTAAAATCAATAGCTCCCCCTGGTGACTAAATAGGCTTGGTCTGAGGCCTGCAAAATAATCAAACATCAGTGAGCCTTCAACAACCCCTGTAAAGGTGTCTTCAATATAAATCGGAGCTGATACTGCAACAATCGGTAAAGAGCCAAAGCCACGGCCTTTAAAAATTGTTGAGATATAACCAAGTTTATTATTCGGTGCATTTATAAAATAGTCACGATCAGCCACATTGGGGCGTATGTTTGATTGCTGCAAACTAATCGCTAACGATTGTGGGTAAAAATGAGTAACATTGGCCAGTGCATCAGCAATGATCTGCGTTCGAAAGTCAGGATACAAGTTAGCCATATTTTCAAGCGCAATCTGCCGAGGAACACCATTGGCAATACTTCGAGCCGTTAATACCAAGCCTTTTTTATGATGATCGAGGTGAGCATCAATCATCCGTGCAATTTCCTTCGCTTTCTCTTTTAACTGCTCATTTATCTCGTACTCAATACGTGAATAATGGTTATTGGTTAGTACTATTGAGGTTAAAATAACCACCAACACTACCAATAAGGTCACAACATAGTTAAGAATTTTGTATAAAGACGAATAGTGTTTGTGCCATGAATAACGGCTAAAAAAGAAGCTCAATAAATCAATAACAGATAAGTAGATAGCCGCATTTAAACAGTATTTAGCAAGCGCAATGGCAATAGTTAGGATTGGTAAACCTAAAAAGAAATGCCCAAAGCTCCAAAGTAGCGGCAGACCAATCACAAACCAAAACAGCATGCCTCTTAAAAAAACTGGGCGCGATTTTGATAAGCAAAACAACTGCAAACATATCAGTTCTAAGGCAAATACAATGGAAGGCCACGCATGCCCCCAACGGTAAAAAATAAACCCTGTACTTAAAATGAAAGTGATTATTGCAAACCGCCAGCCAAGCAGCAGTAAGCTTAAGATCACAAAAAACTGGCCAAGAATAAATTCTGAGCTATCTAGAAACCAAATTGGCAGTAAATTAACAACTCCAGCAATACAACCAAGCAGTAGTGCAGCTAAAAAGTTAAAATATGAAGACTTATTTTGAAGCAAAAAAGGTATCCTAACTTCATAGTGATACCTTTAAATTAAAAGAAAATTAAACTTTTTGCCACTTTAATTAACATAATGGCACTCATGGCTTTCTATTTGCAGCACACTTTTTTTGATTTTAAAGCGTGAAAGTAATAGCTTTTCTACTTTTAAGCGACACGCTTCATCGTGCTTTTCAACGGTACAATGCTGTTTTAGCACGACATGAGCCCCAACAACGATGTCTTTATCTTGGCGCATTACAGTTACATTGTGTACATTCTGAACGTGCTCAATAGAGGCTATGCTTTGCTCAATATCAGCCACATCTGGTAATTTACTTCTGTTTTCAAGTAAACCTTGAATGCAACGAATAATTACTTTAGCCCCTGTAAACAACACAAAGGTCGCAATCAACATACTCGATATAATATCGACTTCAGCCCACCCAGTAAGATAAATTAAAATACCAGCAAAGAAGGTTGAAACAGTTGAAATTAAATCAAAAAATGAGTGCAAAAAGACGGCATATACATTGATACTAGCTTTACGTCCCTTATATAAAACCCATGCAGCAGCACCATGAAAAAGAAAGCCGATAGCAGAAATTACCGACATCAAATAACTATTAATTTGTAAATCGTGACCATCGTTATGATGAAGGTAACGTTCACCACCCTCATACAAAATAATTAAGCTAATACTTAAATATAAAATACCATTGATCAAACCGCCGGTAAGTTCAGCCCGCTGGTAGCCATCGTTAAAGTTTTTCGCAAAATAAATCGCCATGCTTGAAGCGATAAGTGCAATAAATAAAGAACTGTTATGAACAAACAAATGCCCAGCATCAGCAAGTACAGCAAGCGAATTTGAATAATAGGCGCCAATAATCTGTATAACCATAAACGAACACGTTATAGCTAAAGCAATCAACAAGCGGCGTCTAGATGCTTGGTGTGTTGTAATATCTGTCATGAAGAAGTGAAATACCTATTAGCTGGAAATGCGGTAATGATATAAAGTCTCAATTGTAATACGCAGCGCTCTTAAACGCACTAAAAACTTAGTTAATAGTCTCTCTATGAAAGTTTTTTGCGCAATTTGTTAGTAAAAAGAAAGGAATTAGCAGTTAACAAGTAAACTAAAAACTCACTTGTAAGCTAAAAAACAGTAAGACGTTAACAACACATGTTGTTAACGTCTTTTAATCGAGGCTGATTTAAAGAGCAGTCAATTAAACTTTAAACTGACTTACTAAGTCTTTAAGGTGCTGGGCACGGGACAATAAACTTTGCGTACCGCGTTGTTGCTGTTCTGCATTATTATGGATTTGCATGGCACTGTCTGAAATATCATGTGCTGACTGATTAATATGTTCAACAACCGTACCTTGCTCTTCTGTGGCTGCAGCAACCTGATGATTACCTTGACTGATAATTTCAAACTTCTGCTGTATAGACTGAAGTGCAGACACCGCAACATGCGTAAGTTCAGTGACTTTTTGGCTACTTTGCGTACCTTCGGCAATCGCTTCTTGTGATTGCAATGACGAGCTTTGTAAGCGCGAAATTTGCTCTCTAATTTCAGAAGTTGATGTTTGCGTGCGCTGCGCAAGTGAGCGCACTTCATCTGCTACCACCGCAAAACCACGGCCTTGCTCGCCAGCACGAGCGGCTTCAATTGCAGCATTGAGTGCCAATAAATTAGTTTGCTCAGAAATCGCATTGATCACTTCAACAACCGAGTTGATCTCTGCAGCTTGATTTGCAAATTCACCGATACTTTGATCAACCGTACTCAAAATATCATTTAGTTCATTCATAGTTTGTGCTGTGGCAGCCATACTCTGATTGGTTTGTACGGTTTCTCTTACCGCTTCTTCTGTGTCGCTTGCTGTGCGATGAGCAATATCAGACACCTCATTAATTGTTTGTCCCATCTGTGTAATAGCAGTGGCAACTTGGTCTGTTTGCGCGCGTTGATCTTCAGTGGCAACAAACGTTTTATTGGCAAAGTTCGCAAGGTCGTCAATACCCTCTCGCATTGCTTGCTCAGTGACACTGATTTCATCTACCAACTCGGCTACTTTACCTATAATTGCATTAAAGCCCTTAGCAAGATGCCCTAACTCATTATCTACACTGTCATCTAAGCGTTTTGTTAAGTCACCACCGTGGCCCGCCATACCAAGTAGCTCGTCACCAACACTGCGTATTTTCTTACTGAGCCAATTCGCAAAATAAAGCGTCAGCACTAAGAAGATGCCCGCAAGCACGACACTCACAATAATCGACATCCAAACGACAGTATTAATTGCACTTGATATCTCTTGGCGTGGCTGAATCGCCACAAGAGTAAGGCCAGTACCTTCAATCGGCATAACACCAGCGTAAACATCTTCGTCTGCGAGCTCGACTTGCGATAGTGTAAAGCCAGTGTGTTTACTACTCAGAAAATCTTGTAATGTGCTTAATGAAGCCACACTGGTAACTTGTTTACCAATATAAGCATCATTTGCGTGTGCAATAATTCGCTTGCTATCATCAATTAAAAATAAATAACCTTGCTCGCCAATTTTACGCGACGTGACAATGCTAGAAATATCTGAAATATCATAACCAAGCCCTGCAACACCTAGGCGTTGCCCAGCTATTTCAACTAAAGTATTCACGTATAAAGTGAGGTGTCCGCCCTGCTCACTAACATCTAATGCGAGCGCTTGGCGTTTATCTGAACTGATAAAGTCAAAAAACCAACTGTCTCTTGGTTCATTTTTAGAGATAGACTTAAAAAAGCCTTCTTGCGTGTAATAACTCATTGAGTTTTTACTCACCCAAAACACCGATGAGGCACCGCTTTTTCTTTGTAAGTCTGCAAAATACGCCATTACACGTTGATGAATAGGCGAGCTTTTTTCGCCTTCGGTCATCCAAGTATGCAAAATTTGATTTTCGGCTAACGACTGTGACACAGAGATGGGGTAACGCATTTGAGCATCAACTTCCGCAGCCACTTTACCCACAGCGTCAGGCAATAATTGCTTTTCTGTTTGTTGGTAATAAAGCCGAGAAAATTGGCTGGTATTGATTAAAGCGCTAACCACAGTGACAACAAACAATGCAATTAACACAAAACTAATAAAAATAGTACGCAGCGATAAGTTTCGCATTCAGCAGCCTCATACTTAATGGGGGGGGTTAGTTTCAGATCATCCTTGCGTCCTATTTGAAATTTTAGTTAACAAATTCGTGTTAAGCAATTGCTAGTTAAGCTTTTATTATTGTTTTTTGGTAAATAGTTATCAAACTCAAATATTATCGGAACAAACACCAATTTGTACCGATTTAATAATTAAAGTAATACCTGACAGGCATCAACTAGATCAAAGTAGCACTAACTATGATTCAGCTATTATTGCCATTTTTTGCTTGTACACTTTTGGCGACATACCATACCAGCGATTAAAGGCATGATGAAATGCACTAATCTCTGAATAGCCACATAAAAAGGCAATTTCTGTTACTGACAGATCAGTTTCGTTTAATAATGAAACACTTTTTTGCTGCCTTAAACTTGCTAGTTCTTTACTAAAACTTGTGCCTTCTTTTGCAAGTCGGCGTTGCAACGTTTTTTCACTCATATTAAGTGCTTTTGCCATTGCTTTACTGTTGGTTTGCCCTTGAATTAAATGCTCCTCGAGTAAAATTCTCAGCACCTGAGTTACATTGGTTTGCGTCACCAGTTTCATCTGACCTGATAACACAGGTTTACTATCGGTTTCTTCACTAAAAAATAGGCTATGGGTATGCGAGCCGTATTCAACTTTGCAGTTAAAGTGTTCATTAATTTCACTGTGTGGCTCTTTACGCTTTAGGCAAATTCGCGTTGGGTGCCACTCTTTTCCCTTTACAGTACGCGCTATTTTTAAACAAAACGCCATCGGTGCTTCGTAGCTTAGCAGCGACATATCGCGCTCACCATCACTAAAGTTAAAGCGAAGTTCATACTCACTTCCATGATCGATGAGTGACACATTATGTGTGTCGCCCATTAATTTTTGATAACGCAATATAAGCCGAAAAGCACTCAGTAACTGTGTTGCTTGAACAATAGCCATACCAACCACCGGAATAGCGCGCACATTCATGTTACTGCCAACATAAAGACCTAAATGAGTGTTTGGTAACATCGCTTGCGCCTGCTTCCAAAGCGAACTAACACTGGCTTGTGGGTATCGGGCTGTTTGACTGCTTAATTCTGCTAAAGGAATATTTGCTCCTGCAAACAACTCATTGATTGGTAAGCCCTGCCATTTAAACGATTCAGCCATAGCGCGGAGCCACCAACTTGATAAGGTTCTCATTCGCGTCCCAAATAAACAATTTAATGACCTATATTATCAAGTAAACAAAATAATAAAAGCCTATTGTTAACATGTTATTATCAACGGAGACAGCAATATGGGCACTGTAGCAAGTAAACGCGAGTTCGCGAGTTTTAAAGAGTTTTACCCTTATTACTTACAAGAACACAAAAATAAAGTCTGTCGGCGCTTACATTTCATTGGCAGTTGGTTTGTTTTGGCAATTTTGTTTGCCGCTATTTATCAGCAGCAATATAGCTGGATAATTTTATGCCCGGTGGTGGGCTATGGCTTTGCTTGGGTTGGTCATTTCTTCTTTGAGAAAAATCGTCCAGCAACGTTTACGCACCCTTTTTATAGCTTTATTGGTGATTGGGTAATGTTTAAAGACATTATTGTTCGCAAAGTACCATTTTAGAAAAAACCATGACTATAAAACACACAGTATCAGAGCAAGAATGGAAAGCCCGTGTTGAGCTAGCTGCCGCGTATCGCCTAGTTGCTTTATATGGCTGGGATGATCTAATTTTTACCCATATTTCAATGCGTGTTCCCGGCACAGACAACGAATTTTTGATAAATCCATATGGCATGATGTTTCACGAAATTACGGCATCAAGTCTCATCAAGGTAGATCAACAATGTAATAAGCTGCATGACAGTGAATACCCTGTTAATCCTGCGGGGTTTAATATCCATAGCTGTATTCATATGGCGCGTGATGATGCCCATTGCGTTATTCACACCCATTCACTCAATGGCACGGCGGTGTCTGCAAACAAAGACGGCTTATTGCCTATCTCTCAGCAAGCTGTTGTTGTGCACTCAGGTTTGGGTTATCACGACTACGAAGGCATAGCTCTTAACCCTGCTGAGCAAGACCGTTTAGTGAATGACCTAGGCACGAATAACTTTCTAATGCTACGTAATCATGGCCTATTAACAGTAGGTAAAACGGTCGCTGATGCATTTTTGTTTATGTATGTTTTTGAAGCTGCATGCGCTGTACAAACTCGTACTTCACAAAATACCGAGCAACTCGTACAAGTACCTAGCGCGATTATTGATGGTATCAAAGGGCAAACAGAAATTGCCACTAAGGGACTGGGTGGAGCAATTGCTTGGCCTGCCTTGTTACGCTTATTAAATAGCAAAAGCCCCGGTTACGATGAGTAAGGAAACACCCTACACATTAATAGCATGGCTATAATAGGGCTGCTTTTGCCAAAATCATGCTTATATGACAAAAAACAAATGAACTTTTAAGTGGAGGCTGGTTTACATAATGACACCCTCGCTACTTTAATTGCTAGCACAATAATCAATAATGCTGCCATGGCAATTCTGGAGCGATTTATCAATGTTTGTAATTTATTTAGCGCTCAGCATACAAAAACAGCCTTACTAACATCTGTAAAAAAGCCAAAAGTGACCACTACAATAGTTTAAAAA
>NZ_JAKEVN010000072.1:0-21725 GCF_022398505.1 Pseudoalteromonas sp. Isolate3
GGTTATTTTTATTGTTTGTTTTAATTTATTCATACAAAAAAGCCCAGTTAAACAACTGGGCTCTTCTTTTTAGTCCGTTGTTAAAAAGAATTATACCTTTTTAAACAGCAACGAGCCATTAGTACCACCAAAACCAAATGAATTACATAGAGCGTAATCCAATTTAGCGTCACGTGCAGTGTGCGGTACATAGTCTAAATCACAGCCTTCATCTGGGTTATCAAGGTTGATTGTAGGGCTTACTTTCTGATCAACAAGTGACAAGATAGTAATGATCGACTCTACCGAGCCAGCAGCACCTAACAAGTGACCCATCATTGATTTCGATGAACTTACCATCACATCTTTCGCCGCATCACCAAAAATAGTTTTAACGGCTGATGTTTCTGCCTTATCGCCTGCATTAGTCGATGTTCCGTGAGCATTAATGTAGCCAACTTGGTCTGCATTAACTTGTGCATCGTTTAGGGCATTTTCCATCGCCAGTGCTGCGCCTGCACCATCTTCAGGTGGAGATGTCATGTGATATGCATCACCACTCATACCAAAACCAACGAGCTCAGCGTAGATTTTCGCGCCACGTGCTTTAGCATGCTCATATTCTTCCAGTACGATAACACCTGCACCATCAGCAAGAACAAAACCGTCACGGTCTTTATCCCAAGGGCGTGATGCTGCTTGTGGATCATCGTTACGGGTTGATAATGCACGTGCTGCATTAAAGCCACCCATACCAATTGGTGTCGATGCTTTTTCAGCACCACCGGCTACCATTGCATCTGCATCGCCGTATGCAATCATACGCGCAGCATGACCAATGTTATGTAGACCTGTAGTACAGGCTGTAACGATTGAAATATTTGGACCACGTAAGCCGTGCATAATCGATAAATGACCAGAGATCATATTGATAATGGTCGAAGGCACGTAGAACGGAGAAAGCTTTCGCGGGCCGCTATTTAATAGTTTAATGTGGTTTTCTTCAATTAAAGTTAAACCACCGATGCCAGAACCCACTGCTACACCAACACGGGTGGCGTTTTCTTCAGTGATCTCTAGACCAGAATCTTGTAGTGCTTGTACACCCGCTGCAATGCCATATTGGATAAACAAATCCATTTTCTTTGCATCTTTCGGTGACATGTATGCTGATGCATCAAAGTCATTCAGCAAACCTGCGAATTTGGTGCCGAAACTTGAGGTATCGAAATGCGTGATAGTTTGAATACCACTTTTACCGTTTAACAAACCTTGCCAAGTAGATTCAACATCATTACCTAGCGGTGTCAACATTCCTAAGCCAGTTACGACGACTCGACGTTTAGCCACGGGTTGCCTCCAATAAGGAAATTATTTTAGGTGGGGTGTATACCAAATTTATTAGTATCATTCTTCAGATAGACTAAGGGCAGCTTAATGCTGCCCTTAAAATCAAAATGCGTAAAATTACTCAGCGTGAGCTGTAACGTAATCGATTGCAGCTTGAACTGTAGTGATCTTTTCAGCTTCTTCGTCTGGGATCTCAGTGTCGAATTCTTCTTCAAGAGCCATTACTAGTTCTACTGTGTCAAGTGAATCAGCACCTAGGTCATCAACGAAAGAAGCTTCATGTTTTACTTCTTCTTCTTTAACACCTAGTTGCTCAATGATAATTTTCTTTACGCGTTCTTGGATGTCGCTCATTCTTCTTTCCTTTATTAAAAACGCCAATGCGTTATTTTCAGATTGCGGCGTAGTTTACGCCGCATAATTCTGTGATTCAAGGATTTGCTGATAATTACTTATCTGGTCAAACCTCTCGAATAGTATTTGTTCATTTATCGCTTATTTTCATAGCGAATTCAAGTATGTTTAAAGCAAGATCACAAAAAATTCAACAATTTTCGATAATCTTTCGTTAGCAAATTTCTGCCAACTTTCATTAGACCATGTACATCGCGCCATTTACGTGCAATGTTTCGCCTGAAACATACGCAGCAGCGTCAGATGCTAAATAACATACCGCAGCAGCAATTTCATCAGGTTGACCTAAACGTCCTGCAGGTACATTTGCAAGCGTAGCCGCTTTTTGGTCTTCAGTCAGCTCATCTGTCATATCTGTTTGGATAAAACCAGGTGCAACAACGTTTACAGTGATGCCACGGGATGCAACTTCGCGTGCTAATGACTTAGTAAAACCAATTACACCCGCTTTCGCTGCAGCATAGTTAGCTTGCCCCGCATTACCCATAGTGCCCACTACAGAACCGATATTAATGATACGGCCATTTTTCTTTTTCATCATAGGGCGTAAAACAGCCTTAGATAAACGGAAAATTGAGCTTAGGTTAGTGTCGATGATGTCATCCCACTCACCGTCTTTCATACGCATTAATAAGTTATCGCGAGTGATACCTGCATTGTTAACTAATACATCGATATCACCTAAATCAGCCTTGATCGCAGCAAGTGTCGCCTCAATCGATTCAGGATCTGTAACGTTAAGAGCATAACCTTTACCGTTGTCACCTAGGTATTCACTGATTTTAGCAGCACCTGATTCACTTGTTGCTGTACCCGCTACTTTTGCACCTTGTGCAACTAGCGTGTTTGCAATCGCTTTACCAATACCACGGCTTGCACCAGTGATTAGGACAACCTTGCCCTCAAGAGAAAATAAATTTGTCATTCTATTCCTACTTATTTCGCTTCATCAATAGCAGCTTGCGTATTAACCGCAGCACATACCATTGCTTTATCAATTCGTTTTGCAAGACCCGTTAGTACTTTACCAGGGCCAAACTCATAGCTTTGTGTGATACCTTGCGCAACTAATGCTTGTACTGTTTCAGTCCAGCGAACTGGGCTGTATAGTTGACGTACTAATGCATCTTTAATTGCTTCACTTGATTGCTCTGCTTTTACATCAACGTTGTTGATTACATCACACTTAGGTGTATTAAATGTTAAAGCAGCTAAATCAGCAGCTAATTTCTCAGCAGCTGGTTTCATTAGTTCACAGTGAGAAGGTACGCTTACTGCAAGTGGTAAAGCACGTTTAGCACCTGCTTCTTTACATGCCTCTGATGCACGCTCAACTGCCGCTTTATGGCCGGCAATAACAACCTGGCCTGGTGAGTTGTAGTTTACTGGTGAAACAACTTCGCCATTTGCTGATGCTTCACACGCTGCTTTAATTTCGTCGTCACCTAAGCCGATGATTGCAGCCATAGAACCAACACCCGCAGGTACTGCTTCTTGCATGTATAAACCACGATTTTCAACTAGTTTAACGGCTTCGCTTAAGCTTACAACGCCAGCACAAACTAATGCTGAATACTCACCTAAACTGTGACCGGCCATCACAACATCGGCATCAGGGTTTGCGTCTAACCATTGACGGTAAATAGCTACACTAGCAGTTAAAAGTGCTGGTTGTGTACGATGGGTTTGATTTAATTCTTCTTCTGGACCATTTAGTACAAGTGCAGCTAGATCATAGCCAAGAGCTTCGGATGCTTCAGCGAATGTTGCTTTAGCAATCTGTGAATCAGCTAATAGTTCAGATAACATGCCCACAGTTTGTGAGCCTTGACCTGGAAATACGAGTGCAATTTTATGTGCCATACTTTGCTCTTATAATTAAACAAAAAAATATTCTGTAGCAGGCAGCATAACAAGTTTTAGATATGCTGCACTACTTTGTTGTTGGATGTGTTTGCTCAAAAATCGCAGCGATTTTTTCAGGGAGTTGGCGTTCGACTTCCCGCGCGGCTTCATCAATAGCTGCATGAAACGCCTTCGGTGAGGCATTGCCATGGCTTTTAACAACAATACCGCGCAATCCTACCAGACTTGCGCCGTTATACTGGTCGGGGTTCACCCGCTTGTAGAGTTTTTTTATCACCGGACGTAATAAAAACGCTAAACTTTTGTATAAGAAATGTTTGTGTAAGGCTTTGGTGAGTTTGTGCATGATCAGTTTGGCAATACCTTCACAGGTTTTTAATGCCACATTACCTACAAATCCTTCGCACACAATAACATCGGCTTTTCCGCTGAAAATATCACTACCTTCACTGTAACCAGTGTAGTTGAGATATTCACACTGCTGCATTAACTGTGCAGCTTGTTTTATTCCTTCATGCCCTTTGATGTCTTCAGAGCCAATATTCAATAAACTAACTCTTGGGTTATCACAGCCAAGAGCCTGCCCTGCTACCACAGAACCCATAATGCCAAATTGATAAAGAGTTTGTGCATCACAATGCACATTAGCACCTAAATCAAGTAAATAGACTGGGTTTTTACGTTCGGTTGGAACGGCTGAGATTAATGCAGGACGTTTTACGCCTGGAAGCATCTTTAATACGTAATGCGCCATAAAAAATAACGCGCCTGTATTTCCAGAACTTACACACGCTTGCGCTTCACCCGACTTGACTAAATCGAGGGCAACTCGCATTGATGAATCTTTTTTAGAACGAACCGCTGAAGCAGGTTCACACGCATTTGTCACGACTTCGCTACAATGACGAATAATTAAACGAGGGTGCGAAACAGAATCGAGTGCTTCGAGTTCTTTTAGAATAACTTGCTGATTACCACATAAGATGAGTCTTAAGTTGGTATTAGCATTTACCGCTTGCACGGCAGCGGGGATAGATGAACGGGGGCCGTAATCGCCCCCCATCATATCTAACGCTATGGTTAGATTGGTCAGCATATAGCAATCTCTTAGTTAGAAATTACTTTAACGCCTTTGTAGTAACCGTCAGCAGTTACGTGGTGACGACGGTGAGTCTCACCAGAAACTTGATCTACAGTTAAAGTTGGACCACTGATCGCATCGTGTGAACGGCGCATGCCGCGTCTTGCACGAGACTTTTTGCTTTTTTGTACAGCCATTAGTCTTCTCCTAAGAATCTTTCTTAAGTTGTTTCAAAATATCAAATGGATTTGGTTTGTCATCTTTTGCTGCTAATTTACCAAAGCTAGTAGGCTCTGATGAATAACTGCACGAAGCTTCGTTGTGTGTAGGCACTATTGGAATCGCTAAAATCAATTCGTCTTCGATTAACTCAAATACGTTGATTTCACCGTTTTCGTCCAGTTCTACTTCATCGTAGCCTTCAGGAAGATGATCTGACTCTGCATCCAAACCAACTGGCGAATACACAAAGTCTTGATCCAAATCCAACCCTAATTCACCATTACAGCGTTGACAAGTTACAGTTACATGTGTTGATAAGTTTCCACTTATTACCACTAAACCTTGCTCATCAATTTTGCAATGAATCTTTACCGCTATTTCACCTACTTCTTCCTGCACAACTTGCTCTAAACGAGAAAGTTTTTCAAGCGGGACAATACCGTCATACGTTAAACGATGTTGAGCTGCTTTGCTGGGATGAAGAGTGATGGGAATTTTCACCTTTTGCATAGGGGCTGCATCATATAGATAGTTAGTAAGTTAGTCAAAGTAAAAAACCAATTTTGATAGGTTTTTAACGATCTTCTGCTTTGTTTTCGGATTCATTGTGGCTTATCCTTGGCAAAATACAATTTTTATCCAGAATTTATTATGAAACCAACACTTATATTAGCGTCCAGCTCACCTTTTAGACAGCAATTATTAACTAAGTTTAACTTACCTTTTCAAAGTTTTTCACCAGATATAGATGAATCCCCTATTGCAGCTGAAACGCCAGAACAATTAGTTGCACGTTTAAGCGAGCAAAAAGCCCGAGTTGCCAAACAACATTTTAGTGAGGGTTTAGTTATCGGCTCTGATCAAGTAGCGGTATTCAACGATACAATTTTAGGTAAACCTCATACTAAAGAGAATGCTATTAAGCAGCTATCATCGTTCAGTGGCCATACAGTGACCTTTTTAACCGGTTTGAGTGTATTTGATATACAAAGTGATGAAGCAATTACCACAGTAGTCCCATTTGATGTGACATTTAAAACACTCACACTTGAGCAGATCAATGCTTATTGCGATGCAGAGCAGCCATACAACTGCGCAGGCAGCTTTAAAAGTGAAGGGTTAGGCATCTGTTTATTTGAAAAGCTCAGTGGCGATGACCCTAATACATTGATAGGTCTGCCACTGATCACATTAACTAAAGTGCTGGCTGAGTTTGGTGTTGATATATTGATGCTTCAAGGGAAGTAGTTAAAACTTGCAATAGCTGTTGATATGAATCGACAACACATAACGGCGTGTGTTGTTGTAACTGCGCCGGGCTATGAGCACCAAAACTCACACCAATACAAGCAATACCTGCGGCATTAGCCATTGCCATATCGAGTTGGCTATCGCCAACCATCACAGCATCACGTTTAGCTATACCCTGCTCTTGTAAAATTTGCTCAAGCATATCCGGTGATGGCTTAGACTTAGCATCATCTGAGCATTTTACAGTGGCAAAGTACTTACCAAGGCCTGACTCGTTAAGTAGTCTATCGATGCCTTCACGACCTTTACCGGTAGCCACTGCCAATTGCATACCTGCGTCGCTTAGCTGCTTTAGTACAGTTTCTACATCAGCAAATAAAGGCGTGGGTGTGACATCTAACTCACGATACTGCGCTTTGTAAGCTGCAACCAGTTCATCGTTTAAATGTAAATGAGCAGGAAAAAGCGCCTCTGTAGCCTTTGCTAGCGACAAACCAATCACATCTTTTGCTTGCTGAACTGTTGGTACAGCAATACCGAGCTGTCTTGCTGTATTTTGCAAACAAGTAACGATTTTTGGCACAGAGTCCATCACTGTGCCGTCCCAATCGAAAATAACCAGCTTAAACTTGTTCATTATCTGCACGTAGCTTTTTAATGCAGTTTTTAAGTGCATTGTCTAATGGTGCCTCAACATGCATGGTTGTTTCGTTTTTAGGGTGCATAAAACGTAAATCATGAGCATGTAAAAACAAACGATTTAAACCAGTTAGCTTGTTCACGTATTGATCAAACTCTGCAACACCGTATTTATCATCACAAGCAATCGGGTGACCTTTACATTGTGTATGCACACGAATTTGGTGAGTACGCCCTGTTACCGGCGACGCTTGCACTAGTGAGCACTCAGCATATCGCTCAAGCACACGAAAACGTGTATGTGATGGTTTACCTTCAGTATTATCAACGCGTACAACACGCTCACCTGACTTCAACGTGTTTTTACGAAGTCCTTCGGTAACATTTTTTGTTTTAGAGTCCCATTGGCCATCGACTAACGCCCAATAGTTCTTTTCCATGGTTTTTTCACGTAACTGCTTATGCAAATCAGTCAACACAGAACGACGCTTTGATATTAGCAAGCAACCTGATGTGTCACGGTCTAAACGGTGAACAAGCTCTAAGCTACGCTCCTCTGGACGAAGTACACGAAGTGCTTCAATTAATCCATAACTCAAGCCACTGCCGCCATGCACAGCCATGCCCGAAGGCTTGTTGATCACCATTAAATACTTGTCTTCAAACAAAATGGCGTCTTCAAGCTGTTTTACCTTATCGAGTTTTTTTGGCACAAACTCTTCTTTTTCAGCCACTTTAATAGGTGGAATACGAACTACATCATTTAGTTGTAGTTTGTAGACAGGTTTTATGCGTTTTTTATTTACTCGCACTTCGCCCTTACGAAGGATTTTATAAACTGCACTTTTAGGCACACCTTTTAGGTGAGTAATAAGAAAGTTATCAATACGTTGACCGAGATGGTCTTCACCTATGGTAACAAACGAAACTTGTAAGCCGGTTTTTTCTGACATTGCCTAATCACTGATTTAAGTAAATAATTTAGTTGCTAACGCGACGGTAATAGTGGGATAATCACCGTCGCGAACATAAAGTTTGCAAGTAACAACGGTGCTTTTATCACATTAATACATTCGTGAAGCATATTCTGGGTTGCCGATCATACAGATCCGCGCTAAGTTTTCCAAAGCTTTTATAATTACCCAGCCAACACGAGCGTTCAATTATCGGCGATGCGCGTAATATATTGCCTGAATAATTTGAGCACGAATGTTGATTAATGAACATAAAAAGCAATTGAACAAGATAAATTGACTGATAGTGACGACGTAGCAACGTCATTCAGATACAGCTGTTGTAGCAAGACATTGAATAAAAATTTGAACATGGTCGACTTCGGGACAGAACTCGTAAATTAAAACCGCAGAATTGGCGGCAGTTTTGACACCAAAAAGAATTTAATAACGTGACAACATGTTATTGTCAGCCACACTTAGTGATGCTCAATGTAAGCAAGCAACCTCAGGTTTTGACTTTAACCAGTCGTGAGACTGCACAAAAACAACCGTCAGAAACCACTGAACAGACGAGTTTATATCGTCATGTCAGCGACAGAATTAGTAGAGTAACAATATGAAACGTATGCTAATCAATGCGACGCAGCAAGAAGAAATGCGCGTTGCACTGGTTGATGGCCAGCGCCTGTATGATTTAGACATAGAGAGCCCAGGTCACGAACAAAAAAAAGCAAATATTTACAAGGGTAAAATTACCCGTATCGAACCGTCACTAGAAGCAGCCTTTGTTGATTATGGTGCTGAAAGACACGGTTTCCTTCCTCTTAAAGAAATAGCTCGCACCTACTTCCCACAAGGCTATACATTCCAAGGTCGTCCAAATATCCGTGACGTGATCAAAGAAGGCCAAGAAGTAATCGTGCAAGTTGATAAAGAAGAACGTGGCCAAAAAGGCGCAGCGTTAACTACTTTTATCAGTGTTGCAGGTAGCTATTTAGTACTTATGCCTAACAACCCTCGTGCGGGTGGTATTTCCCGCCGTATTGAAGGTGACGAGCGTACTGAACTTAAAGAAGCACTAAGCCGTTTAGAATTACCTAAAGGCATGGGCTTAATTGTTCGTACTGCAGGTGTTGGTAAATCATTTGAAGAACTGGATTACGACTTAAAAGCACTATTAGTGCATTGGCAAGCAATTCAGCAAGCAGCTGATAGCGGCCCTGCTCCGTTCCTAATTCACCAAGAAAGTAACGTAATTTTCCGAGCAATCCGTGACTATTTACGTCGTGATATTGGTGAAATTTTAATTGATAAAGCACGTGTATTTGAAGAAGCGAAAGCGCATATTGAGCGTTTCCGTCCAGATTTCATGAGCCGTGTTAAGCTTTATCAGGGCGATGTACCACTATTCACTCACTACCAAATTGAAAGCCAAATTGAGTCTGCTTTCCAACGTGAAGTTCGCTTACCATCAGGTGGTTCAATTGTAATCGACCCAACTGAAGCGCTAACGTCTATCGATATCAACTCATCAAAAGCCACTAAAGGCGGTGATATTGAAGAAACAGCACTTAATACCAACTTAGAAGCTGCAGACGAAATTGCCCGTCAATTACGTTTACGTGACTTAGGTGGCCTTATTGTTATCGACTTTATCGATATGACACCACCACGCCATCAACGTGAAGTTGAAAACCGTTTAAAAGACGCTGCTCGCCCTGACCGTGCCCGTGTACAGATTGGTAAGATCTCACGCTTTGGACTGCTTGAAATGTCGCGTCAACGTCTGCGCCCTTCATTAGGTGAAGCAAGCCAAGGCCCATGTCCTCGTTGTAATGGTCAAGGTACGATTCGTTCTAACGAGTCAATTGCATTGTCTATCCTTCGTTTAATCGAAGAAGAAGCAATCAAAGACAACACATCTCAAGTAAATGCACAAGTGCCTGTTGCTGTTGCCGCTTACCTATTAAACGAAAAACGTCGTAGTGTTCAGCGCATCGAAAAGCGTCATAACGTTGATGTTGTGATCATTCCTAATCAACACATGGAAACACCTCATTACGAAGTAGTTCGCTTACGTAAAGACGAAACAATCGAAACAGTAAGCTACGAGCAAGTTGTTGCTCCTGAGCCAGAAGCATTTGAAATGGCTAAAGCGCCTTCAGCACCAGTTCGTGAAGAGCCGGTTCTAAAAGGTGTAGTAATGCCTACAACACCTGCTCCTCAAGCTGCGCCTAAAGTTGAACAAGCCACTCCTGCGGCTAAAAAGTCTGAAGGTGGTTTATTTGCTGCAATTGGTAAATTCTTCAAATCATTATTCAGTAATGCCGAAGAGGAAGCTGAAAAAGAGCAAGAAGAGAAAAAGGCAGCACAAAGACGTAGCAATAATCGTCGCAACAACGACAACCGTCGCCGTAGCAACAATCAACGTCGTCGTAATTCGCGCAATAAGCGTCCTGATGATGCACAAGCTAAAGAAGAAAACACAAACACTTCTAATAAGCCTGAGCAAAAAGAAGGTAACGAGAATCGCAACAAACGTCGTCGTAATTCTAACAACAGAAAACGTAATGAAAAACGTAATGATGATGTAGAGCAAACGACAAAAGATACTGTACAAGAAACGCAAGCTGAGCAACCAAAGGAAACTAAACCTAAGGTTCGTCGTCAACGTCGTAACTTACGCAAGAAAGTTCGCGTACAAGATGAAAATGCAGATGATGCGAATACAGTAAAAACAACTGAAACAGTTGAGCAAACTGCAAAAGCTGAAAAGCCAGCTAAGCCTGCAAAAGAAACAGTAGCTGTTGAGACTGAACAAGCAGAACAATCAGTTTCTGAAAAGAAAGTTCAAGCTAAACCAGTTAAAACAGAAGCTGAACCTAAACAAACAGAGCAAATTGAATCTGTTGAAGCATCAACAGACGAAGAGCAAGCGCAACCTCGCACTCGTTCTCGTCGTTCACCACGTCACTTACGTGCTGCTGGTCAACGTCGTCGTCGCCCTGAGCAAGACGAGAAGTCGAGTGATGACAAAACTGATGCTCCTGCATTCATTCCGGTTGCTGATCAAGCTGCTGCTGAATATGAAGCTGAGCTAAAAGCCAAACAAGCTCAAGCTGGAGAGACAGTAAAAGCTGAAGAACCAGTAGAAGCTGAAAAACCAGTAAAAGCTGAAGAACCAGTAAAAGCTGAAGAACCAGTAAAAGCTGAAGAACCAGTAAAAGCTGAAGAACCAGTACAAGCTGAAGAACCAGTACAAGCTGAAGAACCAGTAAAAGCTGAAGAACCAGTAAAAGCTGAAGAACCAGTACAAGCTGAAGAACCAGTACAAGCTGAAGAGCCAGTAAAAGCTGAAGAGCCAGTACAAGCTGAAGAGCCAGTACAAGCTGAAGAACCAGTACAAGCTGAAGAACCAGTACAAGCTGAAGAACCAGTAAAAGCTGAAGAGCCAGTACAAGCTGAAGAGCCAGTACAAGCTGAAGAGCCAGTACAAGCTGAAGAGCCAGCACAAGCTGAAGAGCCAGTACAAGCTGAAGAACCAGTGAAAGCTGTAGAACCTGCTAAAAATGAAAAAACTGTTTTAGTAAAAGGTTCAGCAAGCGCTGCAATGGCAAAACCTACGCCAGTTGCAGATAGTGAGCCAGAGCCAACACCAGCGGCTATGGCGCATGACAAGCGTACAGCTATTCCAGATAGCGGCCTTCGTGCAGGTTCAATTAAACCTGCTGGCAGAGCCAGTGCTGATATGGCAAAAACCTTAGCGGCTGATTAATTTAGTCGCTTAACTAAAAAAGCCGCGTTTTATAACGCGGCTTTTTTGTGTGTAATGTTTTTAAATAATACCAATTCGCTTAGTTAAGTGATCTATTTTGAGGCAAGGAAACCTCGTTGATAGCAAAGCAAAAATTTCGTTATTTAGTTGTTCTAAATCAGAAATTTTTAACGCAGGTAGCGACAGGTTTAATCCCTCAAAATGATTAAGTATTATTGCTGATTGGTATAACAATATCTTGTGTACCTAGGTGAGTTGCATAGCCGCCCACAAGCACCTTATAAACACCCTGCTCGTTCGAATAAACACTGGCTGAAATGTGTGAACTGCACCCCATTGCTCGGCCTTGTTCAAACTTAAAATGATTTTCTTGCTGTACAAATACATGCTTTGATAAGTAGCATGCAAGCGCACCACTGGCGCTACCGGTTGCTGACTCTTCGGGTATACCAACCAAAGGCGCAAAGTTACGGCAACTTGCGGTCAGCTCACTTTGCTCTTCACATAATTCAAAGGCATGAACACCAATTACATTATGCTGTTGGCAGAACTCGCTAAGCGCAGCTTCATCGATATTGATTTTATCTAAGTAACCATTGGGCACTGCGATAATAATATCCGGTAAACCTGTAGTTATTACATCTATTGGCAAGCCTGTTTCTGCGAATGTTGTTTCACAAAGCCCTAGTAAGTTTGCAAAGTCACCATAAGCCAAGTTGCCAAGATATTTTGGCAAGGCTTGCTCCATGGTAATTTGCCCGTCTTCGGCAATTGTTACACCTAACAAACCCGCTTTTGTTCGCTGAGTGTAATTACCTGCGTTTAAAATACCTTGGTCATATAAGGTAGCAAACACCGCAAGTGTTGCGTGTCCACAAAAATCAACTTCTTCGGTTGTAGTAAAAAATGATACAGCAAAGTCAACTTCATGATCTTGCTCTACAAAAGCCGTTTCTGAAAAGCCAACTTCTTTTGCAATCTTCAATTTTTCTGTATCTGAAAGATTGTCAGCATTTAATACCACGCCTGCAGGGTTACCACCTGCTCCCTCTGCTGTAAATGAGTTAACTAAAAATGCAGTTACTGTCATTATTTTTTCCATACTTAAGTTAAAAACTAGGTATTGCACTTGCGCCATAATATATCGATATGTCTGTAGTGCTATAAAAGTTGAGATCTAAATTGGCTGTTTTATACAAGGAATATAATTCTTACGATTCTAAATCTAACACCTAAGCTGACGTTACACCCATACATCATTAACCGCGGTCAACTGCCCACCTGCATTACCTGTATTTACAACCCCTTTAGGTTCAACAAGCATTATTTTACATTCTGTGTCTGCCTTTGGTTTATGTTCAACGCCCTTAGGAATTACAAATAATTCACCAGCTTCTAAAGTCACTGCGCCATCCCTAAACTCAATTTCAAGCATGCCTTCAATAACAATGAATACTTCATCAGTATCAGGGTGATCATGCCAAACAAATTCACCTTCAACTTTAGCGAGTTTAAATTGATAGTCATTCATTTCAGCAATGACCCTTGGCGACCAATGCTCTGTGAATTTAGAAAACTTGTCTTTAAAGTTAACTGGTTTGTAAGTCATATTTATTCATCTCCGAAACGATCTTTGTGTAAGTCAAATTCATAAAATAACATTCCATTTTCCTTTGAAGCTTGTTCTTCAAAAGCCAATTTTTTTAAAAGCTTAATCGATGGTGTATTTAACTCATCAACACCAGCAATAAGCTTACGCCAGTATGAATGAGTACAAGCGAGGTTTATAAAGCCCTGCAATAACTCAAGTGCAAGACCCTGCCCCCAATACTGCTCAGCTAACAAATAACCGATATGAGCATCATGCTTTTCGGTATATACAAATAAAAGCCCAATAACTTCTTGATGTTGAGATTGCAGCATTAATAGACGGCACTCGTTAAGCATGTTAGCCAGCCACTTTTCAGCTGCAGCTATAGAATCTACCCCCTGAAAATAACTAGGTAAGTTTGTAACTACAGCAGGTGTTAATATCGCAGGTAAAGCGTTAACTAAAGTAGTTCGCTCTGACTTAGTGTCATTCGAGTTTAATTCAATAACGTTTAGTCTCTGTGTATTAAATGAAAGATTCATTTAATCTCTTAAATCTTCAGCTGTAAAATTACTTTTAAATGTAAAAGCATAAGGTGTGTCACCGTTTGTACGAAGATATTGCAACTTCTCTAATGCTTCTTGAGGGGTTGGAATATGCTTATCTTCAATCCACCATAAAACATAACTATCTTCAGCTAAGCGATGAAACCATTCAGCTTTTCTACGCATGAAATCTCTGTGATGAGTGCGAAACATAAAATTTTTAAGATCTTCAACGCTTTCCCACACAGACATATTGATAATCATATTCGGATCATCAAATAACTTAATATTGGTAGCATCACCTGATTCGTCTTTTAATCGCCATACAAATCCAGCACTGTTTTCAGCAACGCCATTTATTAAATCGAGATTGTCTACAAAATCTTTTATTTCTGGCGCATCCAATGGATATTTGGCAAGAGCTATATTTAGCTGAGCAAGTTTCATCTTATGACTCTCCATAGCCATAGGGAAGTTTGTACCTTTAGTGTATTAAAATTAAGCTATATATCAATAACAAAGTTATTGAAAATCAAACCTAACTTATCTAATGTTTTTGTTCATAAATAAAAAGCCCAGCTAGTGCTGGGCTAAAAAGTGTTATCTATCTTCATATTAAAGTTGAGTCAAATTAACTCTCTTCCTGCTCCATAAAACGCTGTAGCTGGTCTTTAAGGTTAGGTGGAATACCTTTGATCACAAGTGTATCCGTAGCCTCGTTGTACATTACACGCTCACCTAAGTGTTTACGTTCAAAGCTCACGCTGACACCACCGCCCATGCCTGAGAACTTCACCATACTAGTGACTGTTTTCTTATCAACAGGGAAAGACTCTTCTAAGTCGTAACTTTGCTCTTGGCAAAAGCTGTCAAATGAACTGTCTTCATTTTTCGATAAGGTTGCAGAAAGTTCTTTAACGTTGGCATCTTCACCTGTTGTCACGCAATCATTACAGTAATCAAATACTTGCTTGCGTAGCTCGTCTTTCTCTGACTTATCGTATTGTTGCTCAGATAAGTAATCTTCTACAGCATTTAACATGACTTGGCTTTGCTGTTTAGGATCAATGCCCTCTTCGCAGCCTAAAAAGTCTAAAAAGAAGTCAGCAACTTTACGACCCGCACGCCCTTTAATAAACGACACATAGCGGTTATCTTCTGGTTGTGTATCCCACGCAGTTAAATCTACACGTGCAGCTAGTTGCATACGCGAAATATCTAAGTGGCGTGATGATGCTAGATCAAGCTCAGAAGTAATTGAATAATGCTCTTTAATATTGATCATCGCAATTAACAAGAAGTCACTTGCCACATATTGATAATGGCAAAAAACTAAATAACCCGTTTCGTTAAAAGCATACTTATTTAACTCTTCTTTAAGCACATTCGTTGCTTGCTCTGTCATGTGCCAAAAGCCTAGTTCATTGTTACGGTAACTTTGCATTGCTGAAGCAACAATGCTGTTTTTCTCGCCGCTGAATGCACAGTAGCCTTTACCTGGCTTACCATTATATGCATGGTGTAGCTGCTCAATAAAAACGGCTACTTTATCGTTAACAACCATCTCATCATTGCGTAAATGAATATCTGTATCGTCATCTTTTTTGTCTACATAATGAACGACTAATTTTTTAACATCTATTGTCATCTTTGTTTTTCACGCCTCTGGTGTTAAAATACGGGAATATAACTCTTTTTATCGAACCAACTGATGCCTATCATATCAAAATATTCTAATGAGCAAGTAGAACAAATCGTTGATCAGCTGATTGATGTACTAACAGAGCACAAAGCGCCTGTTGATTTAAGCCTTATGTGTTTAGGAAATTCTATCACGCATATTTTAAAAGAGCATGTACCATCAGAGAAAAGACAAGCTGTTGCCGACAACTTTGCCAAAGCATTAGCACAGTCGGTTAAATAAGATTTATGAATTTATCGCAACAAAGTCAGTTTTCTTCAAAAGTAAGTCAGCTTTTAAGTTGGGGCCATTGGTTCACTTTTGCCAACATAGGTTTAGTGCTATTTATTAGCTTAAGCTACTTAGTCGCAGACAGTGCACCAACCACTTTTATAGGCTATGTTTACATGCTCGTGACTTGGTTAAGTCACACGAGCTTTATTACTTTTATTGCCTTTGTTTTAACGATATTTCCATTAAGCTTAGTGTTTCCATACCCTCGGCATATTAGAGGGATGGCAGCAATTATCGCAACACTTGGGGCATCATTCTTAACGCTTGATGCCTATGTGTATTTCAACTTGGGTTATCACCTCAATACTTCTGCCCTACCAGAGATAGTTTCTTTATTGTGGCACCGTTTAACAAGCTCACCCGCATTAACAACGATTCTTGCAGGCGGTATTGTTCTGCTAATTTTAGCGTTTCAATTATTAGTCAGTAACTATACTTGGCACCATTTGGCGCGTTTAAAGCAATATAAATTCCCGCGCTATGCAACCAGCACTATCTTAGTGTGCTTTGCATTAAGCCACAGTATTCATATTTGGGCTGACGCTAACTTAAAATTTGATATTACTAAGCAAGATAATGTATTGCCATTGTCATACCCAACAACAGCAAAAAGCTTATTAGCAAAAAATGATTTACTTGATATCGAAAGCTATAAAGAAGCTCACGATGTTAGGCTAGACCCACATAATATTAATTACTTAGCACCGGCCCCACTTGCCGAGTGTAAGGCTGAGTCGAGTGCTACTATCGATATTTTAGTATTTGAAAACAATACTGATCTTGAGAAATATGTTGCCACTGAGCCGGCACTGCGTAAAACCGATTTGTTCTTACAGCCTGTTGAAGCCGAAGATACTTTATTTAGTTTAGTGTATGGCCTGCCAGCATTTTACAAAGCACCTATTCTAGACAAGCAGCAACTACCTGTGTGGCTTACTGATAATCGCTCAATTCAAATTAATGGTT
Source organism: Pseudoalteromonas sp. Isolate3 (assembly GCF_022398505.1). Classification (NCBI taxonomy): domain Bacteria; kingdom Pseudomonadati; phylum Pseudomonadota; class Gammaproteobacteria; order Alteromonadales; family Pseudoalteromonadaceae; genus Pseudoalteromonas; species Pseudoalteromonas sp. Isolate3. The sequence continues at coordinate 16,611 of NZ_JAKEVN010000072.1, forward strand.
TTGAACAATTCGAATTTATTAATAACGACGATCAAAACCCTGCGGTACGTTTAGTACGTGCAGATGCTGCAACACAAACTCGCGAATCTGCCAATGCCGTATTTGCTTTTAGCCTTGCTAAAGAAAGCAATGGCATTGTCACAGCCTCACGTCTATACAGCTCAGATAAAAAAGTTGTACAAACCGATGGGCTTATTCAACCAAGCGATATTATCGCCACCAGCGTTGGTCACTATCTTGGCTGCAAAACATTAGCTAAACAAACCATGTTAGGTAGTAACCTATATAAACGTCATGATGACACTGGCGTAAACTACTCGCAAAATGTATTTATCGCATTTAAAAAAGACCGAATCACCCTGATTGATTCTGATGGTAATTTTAAAAATATTTCAGCAGCACAAGGCTTTGCAATTGAACAAGGGTTAGATATTCCATTCTTAGTGCAAAGTATTAAAAAACTGAAGCGATATACGCCTTAGAACTTATTGATAAATCAATAATATGAACTAGCTTTAGATATTAGACACCTTATTTGATTAGGAGACACGGATGTCATGAAAGCCATAATCATTTACCTTATATCAATAGCCCTACTGTGTTTTTCATACAACTCGATGGCTGCCACCACTGAATACTATAAATGTGTTACAGACAGAGGCACAATATTTAGTGAATTTCCCTGCGGTAGCCGCGCAATAAAACATAAGATCCAAGTAACCGACCCAGACTTACAAGCTCCGAAAAACTTTGTTAAAGAGCTTAATGAGCTCGAACGCCAGCAAATTATCAGGAATATTGAGGCTGAAATTCGCAGTTATAAGTACCGTTTAGATATTTTAAGCCGCAACCGAGATAGAGCTCAGTATCAACAAGAACAACGCCTAAATCGTATTTTGTCTGATAAAGAAGCTAAGCAGATTAGTAAAGACATCAAAAAGCAACTGAAAGCAATTAACAAGCAATATGGGCGTGACGTGAAAAGTGTTAATAAAAAACTCGCAAAACTTGAGAAAAAACTAGCTCGCTATAATTAAATACACTTTACTATTGGGTTTAAAGAATAAATAACATATTCTTAACACCTATAGAGTTATTGCTCTATGTTGGTATAAGACCAACACGCTTAATTAAGTGAACTATTCTGATGCAATAAAACCTTGTTGATAACAAGGCAAAAATGTCGTTATTTAGTTGTTCTAAATTAGAGATTTTTAACGCAGTTAGCGACAACTTTAATCCTTCAAAATGATTAAGTATTATTGCGGGTTAGTATGATTGTTAGAAGGAGTTTATATGCAGCCACAACACATTGCAGAGTTAATTTTATCTGGGTTTCGCAATCACTATAAACTCTTTCAAGCGATCACTGCCAAAGCGCCACTCGCGTTTGCAAACCGCGATTGGCAAAAAATAAATGAGATAAGCAAACTCAGAATTAGCCATTACGATGATCGGGTTAACGAAACCATTGCTAAGCTCAAATCGCTTAATGAACAGCAAATTATTACCTTAAACCAAACCTGCTGGCTTGAAACTAAACAACTCTATCAACAATTTTTGCGCTTTCACCCTCAAGCAGAACTCGCCGAAACCTTTTACAACTCGGTGTTTTGCCGCTTATTTCATCGCCGTTATTTTAATAATGACTTTATCTTTGTTAAAGCAACTTTAGCGGATGCTCCAGCATTACCGATGGAAGTAGAGTACCGAAGTTACCACCCTGTTGTTGATGGCCTAAGACCCACGATACGCAAAATTATTAACCAGTTTGATTTTAAAGCGCCCTTTGTCGATTTAGAACGCGATATCCGCTTGCTGGTAAAGGCCTTTTATAAGCAAGCACCCGACACACATCACCAAGCATGGCAAATGCGCTTTGATATACTGCAAGCCCCGTTTTACCGAAACAAAGCTGCTTATATTGTTGGCCGTGTGGTATCAGAAAGTGGCGTACAGCCATTTATTATTGCGGTGTTGCATCATGAAGACAAAGGTCTATACCTCGATGCCCTACTTACCAAATCATCGCAAATGCGGGTTATTTTTGGTTTTGCGCGTGCTTATTTTATGGTTGAAACCCATGCGCCATCTGCGTTAGTACGCTTTTTAAATCAGCTTATGCCGAACAAAACTCTGGCAGAGCTTTACAATGCAATAGGTTTTCATAAACAAGGTAAGACCGAGTTTTACCGAGAGTTTTTAAGTCATTTAGAGCATTCAAACGATCAGCTCGTTATTGCCCCTGGTACACCCGGGATGGTGATGATGGTATTTACCCTGCCTTCGTTTGGTTATGTATTTAAAGTCATTAAAGACACCTTTGGTGAAAGCAAGCCCTTTGGCCGCGATACCGTACTAAAACGCTACCAATTAGTAAAAAGCCATGACCGTGTTGGCCGCATGGCCGACACCATAGAGTATTCGAACGTCGTATTTCCACTGGCTCGATTTGATAGTAAATTACTTGAAGAGTTACATAAAACCATTGGTTCTTCGATGATAATTGAAGGCGAATGGTTAATCATCAAGCATTTGTATATTGAAAGACGGATGACACCGTTAAACCTGTATCTTGAAAATGCCAGTGAACAACAAGCGTTTGAAGCAATAGAAGAATATGGTCAAGCTTTAAAAGAAATGATCGCCGTAAATATTTTCCCAGGCGACATGCTGTTGAAAAACTTTGGGGTGAGTAAACATAATCGCATTATTTTTTACGACTATGATGAAGTTCAGTACCTAACAGACATGAACTTTCGCGCCTTACCAAAAGCAAAGTCGTACGATGATTACTTAACCAATGAGCAAAGCTACTCTGTGGCACCACAAGATGTGTTTCCAGAGCAATTATGTACCTTTGTGACAGCAAACCCAGTGTATAAGCAATATTTATTAAGTACACACCCTGAGCTTGAAGATCCAGCCTATTGGCGACAGGCACAATACAATTATAAGCAAGGTGTAGTTAGCCACATTTATCCATACCCTGCTGCACAACGATTTATCCATTATTGGTAAACACCAAGGACACACAATGAATATAAGTAAAATAGATTTAAACTTACTTGTTTACCTAGATACCTTACTAAGAGAGTGTAATGTAACTAAAGCTGCTAATCAGCTGAGCATTACCCAACCTGCCATGAGTAATGGCCTAAAAAGACTCCGTAATTTATTTAACGACCCTATTTTAGTGCGTACCAGTGAAGGGATGGTACCAACTGAGCGTGCAAAAGAATTACAGCCGGTGATCCGCGGCATTTTAATGACTCTTGAAGAAACACTTGCACCAAACCGCGAATTTGAAGCATCACAAAGTAAGCGTGTATTTCGTATCATGGCCAGTGACTATGCAGCAAGTACCCTTGCCCCACGCTTATTGAGCAAATTACACGAAGAAGCGCCCGATACCACACTCGATATTTTGACTCCAAGTGATGTAACCTTCCACGATGTTGAAAACGGTAAAGTGGATATGGCTATCAACCGTTTCGAAAACTTACCGCAATCGTTTCACTATAAACAAATTTGGAAAGACAGCTTTTGTTGCTTAGTAAAAGCAGATAACCCAATTATCAAAGACTTCAGCCTAGACAGCTATTTAAAAGCCCGTCATATCTGGGTAAGTAAAACAGGCTTTGGTGTAGGTGTTGGGATGGACCCTAAAGATGTGCAAAAGCTAGGTTGGGTAGATGAAGCGCTCGCTCACTTTGGTAAACACCGAAATATTGCCACCTTTACTCGTAACTACCACGTTGCCATTCACTTAGCGAAAGAACAAAACTTAGTAGCAACTTTACCATCTAAAGCGGCAAATATTTATTTAGACGATCCGGGCCTTACAATTCTAGAGCCGCCATTCCCTATTCCACCATTTGAGCTAGATATGATTTGGAGCCCGCTGCTACACCGCGATGCAAGCCATATTTGGTTACGCCAAAAAGTTGCAGAAGTAGCCGACGAGCTTAAGTAAGATTTTACCACTGAATTTGTAATTATTGCTGATAAGCAACGTGTTAGCTTAGCTTATCAGTAATCCCCCCTCCTATAAAAAAACTACAACCACTTGAAATACAATAACTTTATATTTAAGTGATGAACTGGAATATGCTTTGCAAGTATCTAATTACATTGTTTTTAATATTCAAAAAGAGGTCATTATGAATACTCATCAAGGACAAGACGTTCATCATATTGCAGATATCATTCAAGTTATGAATAGCGGTATCGATTTTTATGAAAAAGCACAGGAAAAAGTAACCGACCCAAGCATTATTGCCTTATTTCAACGCATGATAGATGCGCGTAAAGTAAGTGTTGAGCGCTTACAACCTTATGCCATTAACGAAAATGGCGAGCGTGAAAATGGCTCTGACTTTGCTGTAGAAGCACGTAAAGCCTATACATCTTTAATAACTAAACTTGGTGCAGACAAAAACGCCACGTACGTTAGCGAACTTGAAGAAGTTGAAGATAAAACACTAGCTGAAATCAAACACGCGCTTAAAAAACCACAACCACATGACTGTGAAGCAGCATTATCAAAAACCCTGCTGACAATTCAAAGTTGTCATGCTGAAATGAGTAAAATGAAAAAGCATTAAATTGTGAGAGTGCAAAGCCCAGTTAAGCTGGGCTTTTATCTGTTTAGATATAGATAAGCGGTGTGTATCTCACCTGAGAGTTTAACTCTTAGGTTTAAACATCTATTGAGAGACAGCAACAGCTTAATTCACCATCCGAAGTGCGAGCTTTCCCTAAGTTCCGCTAAGTTCCAATTTCTGACCATCAAGCTTGACTCGTTAATGTCGGATAGACGACACCTGTTACCAAGTGTCGCCCTCCTAAGAACCGTACGTGCAACTTTCACTGCATACGGCTCAAGCCTTCACGAAGGCACCTAATTGGTACCCAGCAACTTATAAAGCAGCGAGATTAGGCTCATTCCAAGAGTTGCGGCATTGCCTCTTTGCTTTTCTCTTTGCCAAGTATTCTTGGTATAAAGGATCAAAAGGCGTAGCTTCACTCCTGATTTTCACATGTCTCTCTATTGGCACCTTAGCTATTTGAAATAGATTAAACTGACAATCCATGTTCATGTTCATGTTCATG
>NZ_JAKEVN010000073.1:0-21654 GCF_022398505.1 Pseudoalteromonas sp. Isolate3
ATATGTACCTTATGCTCGTTTAAGTATAATCTTTATACATTCTTTTCTATTAATTTAATCTGAATTATTAGCAAGCAAGGAGTCGCGAATGCTAACACGCCAGGCGGAAGGCTATAAAATTTCAATTAGGGCAAGTGTATTGCTGGTTTTTGCCCTTGCTAGCTTACTCACCGGTATCGTGGCGATAAGTTTGCATTATTACTTTAGTGAAAAGTTATTACTGCAATCTAAATCAGAACAGTTCAAACAAACTAGTCAGCAAATAGCCGATCACATAACAAGAATCAATCAGCGTGCTGATAATACCTTAAGCGTGATGATCCACGACACTAGGCTATTATCAGAGAGCCAAAATAACAAAGAAATTTTACAGCAAGTGCTGATCGAAATTTTAACGCGTCATCCAGACTTTTATTCGCTAATTCTTGGTCATGCTAATGGTGACTTATTACAGGTTATTAATTTAAAAGGGTATGCAAAGCTTCCCCCATCAATCCAGCTCGATGAAGACGATCATTGGTTAGTGTATCAAATTTCTGGGCAGGGGGGGGAGCGTAAGCAGGTAACCACGTATTTAGATGAGTCGTTGGTCATTCGTAAAAGAGACACCCAAACTACGGATTACGACCCAAGGAATAGAGTTTGGTTTCTGGATGCAACGAGTGACTCTGTAACGAAAACCGAGCAGTATGTGTTTAAAGTACTTGAGGTACCAGGTTACACCTATGCAATAAAGTCAGCGCAAACAGGCGATGTATTAGCGATTGATATAGCCAGTGCAAGTTTGAATCACTTTTTAACCGACCAACAATCTAAAATGAAGCACCTTGTTGAAAGCGAAATGTATGTTTATCGGGGGAATGGTGAAATTATTGCAAGCAGTAAAAATCAAAGTCATCAGCATAGTTTTGCTGACCTATCTAAGTTAGTTAAATTGGATGAACAAAAATCAGGGCTTGCTAACAAAGAACATCAATTCGGCAAAATGTTAAATGTGCATGAAAAGGGCATAGAAAAATACATGTTTGTTCTGCCGCTGCCGCTTAGTAGCGATATGCAATCTGATGAAGTTGATTATTTCACGGTGCTGGTATCTAAAGATGACGTGCTGGCGGTTATAAGAGATAAAATTCGTATTTCAATTTTAGTGACTGGTTTATTTTTAATTTTGCTGCTGCCAGTCTCTTGGTTTTTTGCCTCTTCAATCGTCAACCCGATTCTCAAATTAGTAGGTGAAAATAAAAAAATTCAGCAGCGAGATTATAATGAAGTTTCAACACTCTCTAGCCACATTTTAGAAATCCATTATTTGGCAAGTTCGATGGTGGATATGAGTCGCTCTATTGAGCAACATGAAAACTCACAAAAAGCCCTGATGGAGTCATTTGTAGAGCTTATCGCCCAAGCGATTGATGACAAATCACCATATACGGCAGGGCACTGTGAGCGGGTCCCTGAGCTGGGTATTTGGCTTGCTGATGCTGCGTCAGACTCAAAAAATGAAGCGTTTTCTGAGTTCAGCTTTAAAACGTCTGATGAACGACGAGAGTTTCGCTTAGCTGCGTGGTTGCACGACTGTGGTAAAATTACTACGCCTGAGCATATCGTTGATAAAGGCACTAAGCTTGAAACCATTTATAACCGTATTCATGAAGTACGTACTCGATTTGAGGTGCTGCTACGTGATGCAAAAATTACTTATTATGAGCAGTTATTAGCCCATCCTGAGCAGCAATCTGTGCTTAAGCAAACGCTTGACCAACGAACCAAAAAGTTACACGCAGACTTTAGCTTTATTGCTGCCTGTAATGTTGGTGGTGAGTTTATGGATGAAGCGCAGCTGTCTCGTTTACATGAGGTTGCTAGCATTAAGTGGCAGCGCCATTTTGACGCAAGTTTAGGTTTATCGCCCCTTGAAGAAATGCGTATGGCTGATTTGAAGAATCAGCATTTACCTGTCGAAGAGTCACTCCTGAGCGATAAGCTAAGTGATTTAATTCCACACGAAAAAGCCGTTGAGTACCCAGAAAGTTTGGGCATTAATATGGCGATTCCGGAGTATAAATATAACCTTGGCGAAGTGTATAACTTGTCGGTGGCGCGGGGCACGCTTACAGCGGAAGACCGGTTTAAGATCAATGAGCATGTGATCAGTACAATTCGTATGCTTGGTAGTGTGCCATTCCCGAAAGAATTAGCTAAAGTTCCGCGTTATGCATCAACCCACCACGAAACCTTAAAAGGGACTGGCTACCCACGAAAATTAACCGCGGAACAATTATCAATACCTGAACGTGTGTTAGTACTTGCTGATATCTTCGAAGCATTAACCGCGGCAGACCGCCCATATAAAAAAGCCAAACCTTTGAGTGTTGCTATTGATATTTTAGCGAAAATGGTTGATGACGATCATATTGACCGTGACGTATTTGAGCTCTTTTTAACTTCCGGCATTTACCTAAAATATGCAAAACAGTTTTTACATGAGTCGCAAATTGATTCTGTCAATTTAACAAAATATCTAAGGTAATTATTTGCTTATGCTTTAGGATAAAATTGCAGAGTTTTGTTTGTAATACAAAATTATTGGTGTATAAAAGATATACAAGCTAATATTACTAACGAACAAAGCATTGCAAGGAGATGCATAAGTGCTGGTATCTGCTTTTCAAAAACTTAAATCGAGAATTCGTTTTTCGATTCGCCTTACCGTTGTTGCCGTGTTCGTTTTAGCAACTTCACTAACAGCTCTCATTGCAATTAGTCTGCAATATTATTTCAGCGAAAAAATGGCTATAGAGGCCAGTGTCAAAAACTTTAATTTAGCCACAGGCTCAGTGGTTGATTACCTTGCAAGGGTGAATGAAAAGTCAGAAAACACGCTAAGTGTAATGGTTCAAAATAGTAGCTTGATCAGTGCCAACAGCGAAGATAAAAGTGAGCTGAGAAATGTCATGAGTGAAATCATGCAGCTCAATCCATTGTTTTATGCGTTGTATGTAGGCTATGAAAATGGTGACTTTTATGAATTAATTAATTTAGAAAGCAGTGAAATAGTGCGTCAGCAGTTGCAGGCCATTGAAGCAGACCGTTGGGTGGTGATCCACATTAGCGGTGAAGGGGCAGAGCGTGTTCAGCATACTCATTATTTTGACCAGCAATTTAATTTACGTATCTCGCAAACCAAAGGCACCAGCTATGATCCGCGAGAGCGCTTGTGGTTTAAGCAAGCAAACTCAACACGCGTGAAAAAAACAAAGCCATATTTCTTTACTCACCTGCAAGCACCTGGGCAAACCTACTCAATAAAGTCAGCAAATGAAAATAGTGTGTTGGCGTTAGACGTTAGCTTGTCGAGTATTTCTGAATATTTGAGTCAACAGCAAAGTAAAATGAGTAGCCAGTATTTAAGTGAGCTGTACATTTACAATAAAGAAGGTGAAATTGTTGCCTCTAACCAACAAAAAAATAGCTTACTTTTGCCAAGGCTTGAAAAACTTCCCTTAACAGAACAGCAGCAAAGTGTATTGGCGAAGTACCCTTATTTGAGCGTTTCTAACGAAACTAATTGGCCACCAATGGACTTTAGTGTCGGCGGTAACCCGAAAGGCTATAGCATTGATTATATTAATGCCTTGGCTGAGTTGCTCGGAATTAAGGTAACTTTTATTAACGGTTTTACATGGACTGAGTTTTTAACTCAATTTGCAAAAGATGAAATAGATATTGTACAGCCTATTTTTAAAACCCCAGCAAATGAGTCGCTCGGTCTTATGAGCCAAACAATGGCAACTTTGCCGTTCAGTATCATTACTGCAAAAGGTTCAACACCGGTCGTTAGCATGAAGCAGTTAGCGGGCAAACAGTTAGCAATTGGTGAAGGCTGGTCGGTAATTAAAGTGATTAAAGAGCACTTTCCTGATATCGACATTGTTGAGCTGCCAAGTACCAAAGCGGTGCTCGATGCGGTAAGCCAAGGACGTGTGTATGCAGGGTTAGATAACGAAGCAGTGTTCAAATACACTCAAAATCAGTTTTTTATTGAAGGGATTCAATATAATCAGCTTGATAGTTATAGTCATGATCTCCTACCAGATACTCTACATTTATTGTTTCATCCTGATGATGCAGAGCTAAAAGATTTAATTAATATGGCTATAGAGCAGCTCCCAAATTCGTATATTGCTGCACTAGAGCGTAAATGGTTAGGGAGCGATCCTAGTCAGCAATCACAAGTGATTGGCACAGTGCCATACCCTGAATTTCTTACTCTAATTACAGATCGGGCAAACTTCGCCCATTTACGTTTAATGACTCTAAATGGCGTTGAGAAGTACGTGTATATTACCCCTGTTTCAGAAGGGGGGAGCAATAGCGATTACTTAGCGATAGTGGTGCCCAAAGAGGGCGTATTGAGTTCTACCCGTGAAAAAATTAAGCTGTCTATTTTTATCACCGCGGCCTGTTTGATTATGGTACTGCCTGTATCATGGTTTTTTGCCTCACCAATTGTTTCGCCAATTAAGACCTTAGAGGGTGAAAATTTAAAAATTAAACACCGTCAGTTTGATCAGGTTTCAACGCTAAAAAGCAGTATTAAAGAAATCAATAATTTAGCCAACTCCATGGTGCAAATGAGCCAATCAATTCAGCAGCATGAGCAAAAGCAAAAAGCCTTAATGGAGTCATTTATTGAGCTTATAGCTCAGGCTATCGATGATAAGTCTCCTTATACAGCAGGACATTGTGAACGGGTACCTGAACTTGGGATCATGCTGGCCAAAGCAGCTTCAAACTCAAATGAGGATGCGTTTAAACAGTTTGCGTTTAAAAATAAAGACGAACTAAGGGAATTTAGCCTCGCAGCTTGGTTACATGACTGCGGCAAAATCACTACTCCAGAGCATATCGTAGACAAGGGCACAAAGTTAGAAACTATTTATAACCGTATCCACGAAGTGAGAACGCGTTTTGAGGTACTTTGGCGGGATGCAGAAATTGCTTATCTAAAAGACGTGCTAGTGTCACCTGAAAAGCAACCAGAGCTTGAGGCTGAACTTATTAAACGCCAAGCAGAGTTACGTAGTGATTTTTCGTTTATAGCAGCCTGTAATGTTGGCGGTGAGTTTATGGATGAAGCAAGCCTTGGACGTTTAGAGGCGCTTAGCAACATCACTTGGCAGCGAAATTTTGATGATAAAATAGGCCTTTCGCCAGTTGAAGAGTTAAGGGTTCAAAGCGATGATGAGCAATTGCCTGTCACTGAAAAGCTACTTTCAGATAAGCCTGAGCATTTGATTGCCCACGATAAACCTATACAGTATGACGAGCGTTTAGGGATAAAAGTAACCATTCCAGAATACAAGTATAATCTTGGCGAACTGTATAACTTACAAATTCAGCGCGGTACTTTAACAAACGAAGATCGATTTAAAATTAATGAGCATATTATCAGTACTATTCGGATGCTAGATAACGTCCCATTTCCTGATGAATTAGCCCGTGTGCCGCGTTATGCCTCGACCCATCACGAAACATTAAAAGGCACGGGTTATCCCCGTAAATTGTCTGCAGATGATTTATCGATACCTGAGCGTGTGTTAGTGCTGGCCGATATATTTGAAGCATTGACCGCAGCCGATAGACCTTATAAAAAAGCCAAACCATTGAGTGTTGCGATTGATATTTTAGCGAAGATGGTTGCCGATCAACATGTAGATCAAGATGTGTTCAAATTGTTCTTAACGTCAGGTATCTATCTTGAGTATGCAACACGCTATTTAAATCCAGATCAAATCGATGATGTAGATATTGCGAAATACCTGTGATTGGAAGCGCTTGCTTTTACTTTAGAGGGAAAAGTCCGTACAATTCGCCTCGTTTTTAGTGACGCTTTTAACGAGATAAATTCAAGCCGTATGCATCAGATTGCTGACTTAATCGCTATTTTTGAAAACACCTTTTATCAAAGCCATAATACGCGTTTGATAAAGGGTGATGATGAACCCATATACCTGCCTGCTGATGAGCAAACGTCTTATCATCAAATTGTGTTTGCCCACGGTTTTTATGCCAGTGCCTTACATGAGATTGCTCACTGGTTAGTGGCTGGAGAGGCACGTAGATTAAAAGAAGATTATGGCTATTGGTATTGTCCTGATGGTCGTGATAAACACCAACAAGCTGAATTTGAAGCGGTTGAAGTAAAGCCTCAAGCTATTGAATGGGCGCTAAGTACAGCAGCTGGTTTCGATTTTAATGTATCGGTTGATAATTTAAATGGTGAACAAACCTGTCGATTTGATTTTCAGGCTCGGGTTCACCAGCAAGTGTTGAGTTTTTTAGCAACAGGTTTTAATCAGCGCACTACAGCACTCCTCAAAGCATTGAGCGATTTTTATAATACCCCATGGCCATTAACGGCTACACAGTTTTCATGGCAGCGCGATTTTCAAAGCAACCCAGGAGCTTTATCTGATGCAGTTTAAATTAGGTTTGATTGTAAATCCGGTTGCCGGCTTAGGTGGCAGTGTGGCACTGAAGGGAAGTGATGGCGCAGATACCGCTGCAAGGGCGATGCAACTTGGCGCAGAGCCAAAAGCAAACTTACGCACCCGAGCAGCTCTTGAAGTTCTGCTTGCACATCAAGGCGACTTAACCATTTACACAGTAGACGGTGAAATGGGCGAGCAGACGGCGCGCCAGCTTGGTTTTAAAACTCAAGTGATTTACCAAACAAATGAAATCACCACCCCCGATGACACTGAGCAGGCTGCCAAGTTATTAGTTGAGCAAGGTGTCGACCTTATTTTATTTGCCGGTGGTGATGGTACTGCACGTAATATTTGTCATGCGGTTGGTGATAGCACCCCTGTGTTAGGTATTCCTGCAGGCTGTAAAATACATTCTGGCGTTTACGCTATTACCCCTAAAGCAGCAGGTCGCGTTGTCGAGATGCTAGTCAAAGGTGAACTCGTCAGCCTTGGCGATGCCGATGTTATGGATATCGATGAAGATGCATTTCGTGAAGGTACAGTAAAAGCTAAGCGCTATGGTGAAATGCAAGTTCCGAGTGAAGTGCGATATGTGCAAGCAGTTAAAAATGGCGGTAAAGAAACTAATGAATTAGTGCTTGCTGACATTGCTGCCTATGTTGTCAGTGAAATGGACGAAGACTGCTTATATGTAATGGGCAGTGGCTCAACCGTGGCTGCAATAATGGAAGAGATGGGTCTTGAAAATACCTTATTAGGTGTTGATTTAGTAGCAGACCAAGAGCTAGTTGCGCAGGATTTAACTGCACAGCAATTACTTGAGCTCACACAAGGTAAAGATACTAAGTTGGTGATCACCTTAATTGGTGGACAAGGGCATATATTCGGCCGAGGAAATCAACAATTGAGTCCTGCACTTATCCGTGCGATTGGTCGCGACAACATTATTGTAGTGGCAACGAAAACTAAATTACAGGCCTTAAATGGCCGACCACTGATTGCCGATACAGGTGATAGTGAGTTAGACGATGAATTAAGTGGTTATATTCGCGTAACCACAGGTTTTAATGACCATATTATGTATGCAGTGGGTCATCAAGATGGGCTGCACCCAGAGGAGAAGTAACAATGATTTTAGTAAGTTATATTGATGCAGCGCAGCAATATTTTGATGATTTAGTCGATAAAGCAACTGACGACGAGCTATTTGCTGGTGGCTATTTGCGTGGTCACTTTGACTTAGCGGTAGGCTACGCACAAGTAGAAGAATTAAATTTATCGATTGATGAGCTTAATAATCAAGTTGAATCAAGTCTGGTTAAAGCTTATCGCAATGGTGAGCTAAACGAAGAAGATAAAGAGCTCGTTGTGCGCCTTTGGGATGAGGTTAAAGCACTAGCGGTTTAGTTGAGTATTAAAATGAGTACTGTAAAGCGACCTGTGTCGCTTTTTTTACATCAAGTGATTACCTTTATTAGGGAATTCTATTAACTTAAAATTTACCTTAGAACTTAGATACGTTAAGGTTAACGAGATATTTTTCCAGGGAATTTGAAAATGAATAACAATAATGATGTGCAGGCACCAAGTGGTGCAATCGCACGTTTTCTGAATACGATTGAAAGGGTGGGCAACAAGCTCCCTGATCCTGCGATTATCTTCTTAGTCGCAATGCTGCTTATTTGGTTCTTATCTTGGCTCTTCTCGGGCACCACATTTGATGCAATCGACCCGCGAACAGGCGAAGCCATAGTTGTAAATAATCTATTAGCAGGGGATTCCCTTGCTACTTTCTTGTCTTCGATGGTGAAAACTTTTACCAGTTTTGCGCCACTTGGCGTGGTGCTTGTTGCCATGTTAGGTGTTGGTGTTGCTGAGCACTCTGGCTTTATCAATACTGGCCTTAAATTAATGCTAAAAGTAACACCTAAGCAGCTTTTAACACCCTCTATTATCTTAGTGGCGATTGTCAGCCATACGGCAACTGATGCCGGTTATGTATTAGTCATCCCTCTGGCTGGGGTCATTTTTTATGCTATGGGTCGTCATCCGCTTGCTGGTATTGCTGCGGCGTTTGCTGGGGTAAGTGGTGGCTTTAGCGCAAACTTTATTCCGTCAGGGATTGATCCGTTACTGCAAAGCTTTACCCAAAGTGCAGCACAAATTATTAATCCTGATATGGCGATTAATCCGCTTAATAACTGGTTTTTCACCTCTGCTTCAAGCTTATTTATTATCTTATTAGGCTGGTATATCACAGATAAAATTATCGAGCCGCGTTTACAAAACACGCCACTTGATGGTGATACAGAAGATTTACCTGCTTTTGATGAAGCGCGCAGTGATGAAAAACGTGCATTCTATATCGCAAGCACAGTGATGATTGTTGGCCTTGTATTACTTTGGTTTGTCTCTGCTCCAGCTGACTCAGCAATGCGAAGTAGTGATGGTTCTTTAACTAATTTCCGCTCACCGTTAATGCAATCAATTGTTCCACTTATATTCTTACTGTTTTGGATCCCAGGTGCAGTTTACGGTTTTGTAGTTGGTACATTCAAAAGTTCTAAAGATATGATCGATGCCATGAGTAAAGCCATGAGCGGTATGGCTTACTACATTGTTATGGCGTTCTTCTGCGCGTTATTTATTGCCGCATTTAGTAAATCAAATCTAGGTGCATTACTTGCTATTGAAGGTGCACAGCTACTTAAAGCGATGGCATTACCAAGTTCGGTGACTGTGGTAGGTATTATCTTCTTAACGGCGTTTGTGAATCTATTTGTAGGTTCAAGTTCAGCAAAATGGGCGCTGTTAGGGCCAATCTTTGTACCAATGCTGATGCAACTAGGTATTTCACCTGATTTGACTCAAGCTGCGTACCGTGTAGGTGACTCAAGCTCTAATATCATTACCCCACTGATGCCATACTTCCCACTGGTTGTGGTGTACTGCCAGAAGTATGTTAAAGGCACAGGTATTGGTACGTTAATCGCCATGATGTTGCCGTATTCAATCGCCTTCTTAATCGGTTGGAGTATCTTCTTACTCGCGTACTGGGGCTTAGGCATCCCACTTGGCCTACAATCAAGCTACGCATACCCAGCCATTGGCTCATAACGATTTAAGTAATAAAGCCTCAGCCACCCAGCTGAGGCTTTAAAAACTTTAGGCTGATAGCCTAACTTCAGACACAAAAAAACCTTGTCACTTTCATGACAAGGTTTTTTTATTGCTTACAGCTTTGATTAGTTCGCAGTGAAGCTCACTGGACGACGCTCTTTACGTGGGCCGCCACGTTTTTCACCACGATCTTTGTCTTTGAAGCTACGCTTTTTGTCACCACGATCACCGCTTGGGCGTTCAGAGCGAGGAGCCGCAGGACCTTGGTCTTGCGTTAGCGTCATATTCATCGGACGTTTACAGATGAACACCTTTTGGAAGTGATCAAGCACATCTTTTGGCATGTTCTGTGGTAACTGTACCGTACTGTGACTGTCGTGTAAGCGGATATCACCAATGAATTTGCTTGAGATATCAGCTTCGTTAGCAATCGCACCAACGATATTTTTAACTTGTACACCGTGCTCACGACCAACTTCGATACGGTAAGTATCCATAGGGCCCATGCTGCGGCTATTGCGCTCACGTGGCTCGCGAGGTTTACGCTCACGTCCTTGACGGTCGCCACGCTCAGCACGATCACCTCGTTCGTTACGACGACGCTCGTTACGTTCGCCACGCGGTTGAACTTTAACTTCTTCAACCTTGATTGGTGATTGTTGCTGCGCTAAACAAAGTAATGCACCGGCTAAATCTTCAGCACTTAGCTCAAGCTTTTCTGCCATGTCAGCAGCTACTTGGTTAAAGAAAGTGATATCTTTGTTTTCAAGAGCAATAGTTAATTTGTCTTGAAGAGCTTTAATACGTTTTTCTTCAACTACTTTTGCTGTTGGTAAGTCAACTTGTGCGATCTCTGACTTCGTATGACGAATGATATTTTTAAGTAAATAACGCTCGTTATGTTTTACGAAAAGAATCGCTTTACCTGTACGACCCGCACGACCAGTACGACCAATACGGTGAACGTAGGCTTCTGAGTCTTGTGGAATATCGTAGTTGATTACTAAGCTTAAACGGTCTACATCAAGACCACGTGCAGCAACGTCTGTTGCAATAACGATATCAACTAGGCCGTTTTTCAAACGGTCTACTGTTCGCTCACGTGCTTGTTGGTTCATATCACCATTAAGTGGTGCGGCAGAGAAACCTTCGCGCTCAAGTAATTCAGCTAACTGTACAGTGTCGTTACGTGTACGTACGAAAACAATTGCACCATCGTATTGTTCAGCTTCTAAGAAGCGAACGATAGCTTTGTTTTTGTGTACATGTGCATTCCAAAATACTTGCTCAACAGTAGATACAGTTGAGTTACGAGCAGAGATATGAACTTGCTCAGGCTCATTCATGTACTTGCTGCTGATATTTTGAATTTGCTTAGGCATGGTCGCAGAGAAAAGACATGTTTGCTTTTCACGTGGCGTTTTCTCCATGATGCTTTCTACATCATCAATGAAGCCCATGCGTAACATTTCGTCTGCTTCATCAAGAACAAGGGCTTGTAAGCTCTCAAACTTGATTGTGCCACGGTTAATGTGGTCAATTAAGCGACCTGGCGTTGCAACAATGATTTGCGCGCCACGACGAAGTGCACTTAGTTGGATGCTGTAGCTTTGGCCACCATAAAGGGCTAAAACTTCAACACCACGAGTATGCTTAGCATATTGTTCGAATGCCTCAGCTACTTGGATCGCAAGTTCACGCGTAGGCGTTAAAACAAGGATCTGTGGCTGCTTCACAGACGGGTCAATATTATTTAGTAACGGCAGTGCAAATGCTGCTGTTTTACCTGTACCCGTTTGCGCTAGTCCCAGTACGTCCTTTCTTTCTAGCAATAACGGTATACATTGAGCTTGGATTTCAGATGGAGTCTTGTAACCCAACTCTTCAACTGCTTTAAGGATTGCAGGAGAAAGATTTAGAGATTCAAACGTGACTGGTTCTGACATTAATACGCCTCAACGAATTTAAAGAGGCGCGCATTGTATAGGAAATACGAGGCAATTGCTTGTATAAATTACAACTAATTTGTATGTGGTTGATGTTGGTCATAATTTAATCAGTTTGAGTTTGCCAAAATCAACCACGTTTACAATTTATTGATATAACCCTAAATTTTCTTTAGCGTATGCTTCGAATTCAGTGAAGGCACCAATGTGAGCTTGGTCAATAAAAATCTGTGGTACAGTTGGGCAAGGTTTGCCAGCAGACTGCTCTAGATCTGCTTTGCTGATGCCTTCTTTGATTATGTCGATATAACGATATTTAAAATCGTCACGCTCATTTGCAAGTTTTTCAGCAACATCTTTTGCACGAACACAGTATGGGCAGCCTTCACGGCCAAAAATTACAGTTAACATATCGCTCTCCTCGATGTGAATGTGTTTATCTAGTTGTTATCTTAACGAATAAAATGAATAAAAACAGCGCATAAAATCGATTGTACTATTCTGTTTTTCTCATCATAGTAATTTAGCTAATCAAGTGTCCGCATCCTAAGACCAAGTTCTGTTGAGTAACCCATAGAGTGAGCAGTAATAGCCAACTGTTCATCAATGACATAATAAGTTGGATAGGCACTTATTTTATAATCTTGACCCGTACTTTTACTGCCAAGTAACACAGGCATGGTCAGTTCCAGTGAATCGGTAAACTGTTTAACTTCAGCAATGTTTTGGTAATCGAGGGCAATTGCTATGGCATTTAACTTACCTTGCTGATGGGACTTTTCTAAATTTGGCATGCTGTAGCGACAAATTGAGCACCAAGGCGCAAAGAAATACACTACTGTTTGCTTTCCTTGTAATTGTGCGATGGTCATCCGCTCTGTCGGGTCATTTAGCGTGGCTAAATTAAAATAGGGGGCAGGAGTTTTATCAGTTGAGAGTAAATTACGTTGCTGAAATGCGGTCACGGCATACACAACGACTGCCATTAACACGACATTTTTTAGCACACTGATAAATTTTTTTAAAAAAGTTGGATTTTTTTTCATTGTTATTTTGTACGTGTTTAGCCCTTTAAAATCAACTTATTCAGACCCGTTTGCGATGGTATAAATTTCATTTAATTTAAAAAAGTTGTAATTTTTTTTGCTAAAAATCTTGAAAAGATTTTGCCCGCCCATAGATAGTTTAGTGAGGACGCCTGATGGGTCCCAAACAAACTAAAGTAATTGAAATATAAAATATTAATTTAACTTTGTTAGCGCTGGTTCTATAGAAGAGCACTAACAAAATATCGCTTAAATATGAGGATATAATTATGCGTACAGTAGACTTATCACCACTTTATCGTTCATTCATCGGTTTCGATCACTTAGCATCATTAATGGATGCGGCAGCGCGTACAGACAAGCAGCCAAGTTTTCCTCCATATAACATCGAAGCACTCGATAAAGACAAATATCGTATCACTATGGCTGTAGCAGGTTTTAGTGACAGTGAATTGACCATTGAGTCAGAAAATAACACTTTAAAAGTCAGCGGTACGAAAGCTGATAAAGAAGATAATGCTGAACGTAAGTTCATACATCAAGGCATTGCGGAGCGTAACTTTGAGCGTAAGTTCCAATTAGGTGACCACGTTAAAGTACTTGGCGCAGACCTTGAAAATGGCTTATTAAGTATCGATTTAGAGCGTGAGATTCCAGAAGCATTAAAACCACGCAAAATTGAAATTGGTAATGGTAAATTACTCGAAAACAAGTAATTACCAACAGCATTGTTTCCCCTAGTTAGTTTTGCCGCCTCACTTGAGGCGGCTTTTTTGTTGTTACAGTTTATCTAAATTATCCAAACACCAGTTGGCACGATCAAGTGTGGCTTGCTGAACTGATTCATCTTGCTTATACCAGTTATTATAAATCATACCAATCCGTGGGTTTTGTGATAGTTGCTGTTTATGCTCTAACATAAAATGCCAATATAAACTGTTAAACGGACATGCATCATCAGTCGCTTTTTCTTTAATGTTGTAGTGACAGTGTTTGCAATAATCACTCATTTTGTTGATGTAATTACCACTGGCAGCGTAAGGCTTAGTGGCAATTAAGCCACCATCAGCAAATTGACTCATGCCACGAGTGTTTGGCATTTCAACCCATTCTATGGCATCGATATAAATGCCTAGATACCATTCATCTACTTCGCTTGGCTCAATAGCGGTTAATAAGCAAAAGTTACCGGTTATCATTAAACGTTGTATGTGGTGTGCATAAGCCGTTTGCAGGCTTTGTGAAATAGCATGGTGCATACAATTCATGTTCGTTTTGCCGTGCCAAAAGTAATCGGGTAGGGCACGCTTGGCATTTAAGGCATTTTTGCTTGCGTAATCA
Organism: Pseudoalteromonas sp. Isolate3; assembly: GCF_022398505.1. NCBI lineage: Bacteria > Pseudomonadati > Pseudomonadota > Gammaproteobacteria > Alteromonadales > Pseudoalteromonadaceae > Pseudoalteromonas > Pseudoalteromonas sp. Isolate3. Next base: position 13,948 of record NZ_JAKEVN010000073.1, read on the forward strand.
GGCATATTTTGCCAATAAATCCCACGTACATATTCACGCCAGCCGAGAATTTGCCGAATAAAGCCTTCTACTTGCGCAATATCAATATGTTGCTTTTCAAAGCTCGTTAACACTTGTTCGATGACCTGCATTGGGTGCAACATTTTAGTATTGAGGGCAAACGATAAACGGCTGTGATACAAAGACCATTGATACTTTGACTGGCATGTCATGGCATCTTGAAATTGACCAAAATTAACAAGCAAATGTTCACAGAAAAAATCGAGTAATTGTTTTGCTTCAGAGCGAGTGGTTGGCCAAATGAGAGTATTGCTACACTCGCCAAAGGTGTTTACTTTGTGCTTTTCTATCCGTTTGAGGGTTTGGCTAATATCATGACCAAAACACAAAGGTTCTGGGATTTCTTTAAGATCGCTCGGTTTTAACTTATTTCTGTTTTGCTGATCAAAATTCCATTTCCCACCACGAGGTTGGTTATTATCGTCCATTAATATATTAAATCGCTTACGCATAGCACGATAAAAAAACTCCATTTTAACTGGCTTATCTTGCTTAAAATACTGGTCAATATCATCGAAAGGTAGTAGAAAATGCTCCGAGTCAACGGCATTAACATTAAATTCGCTCTGCTTTGAAAATTCTACAAGTTGCTTTTTGAGGCGGTATTCGTCTGGATATTGATACTCAATATTTTGGCATCGATAGTGCTTTGCTAAACGGGTGAGTAGATCAGGTAATGTAGCATCATTTTTTGTGTCATCAAGTGTTAGATGTAGGCAGTTTAAATTTGCTTTTGTAAGTGCATTAGCAAAGTTTTCCATTGCAGCAAAGAAAGCGGCAACTTTTTGTAGGTGATGTTTTACATAGTCGGTTTCTTGTTTTAATTCGGCGATGACATACAGTGTGTCTGGTTGTGATTTATCTTTAAACCAACTGTGGCTTGCATTAAGTTGGTCGCCAAAAATAAATCTTAAGGTGGTGTATTGCACTTTTAATTACCTTTGCAGCAAGTAATCTAAGGTGTTACGAAACAAACACTAAGATAGATCGATTAATATAGTCTATAAAAAAGGTATATTAATGGCATAATTAATGAGTAATAAACTAGGGATGGTACGACATGAAAATTAACTTACATTTACTATTTATAAGCCTACTAGTTTGCCCTTTGGCGCACAGCACTGTTTATCACTGTGAGAAAAATGGTGTTGCTGAGTTTAGCCAACAACCTTGTGGCAAAGATGCAAAGTTGATTACTATTAAAGAGCAAAGTCCACACCTTTCGTATACTTCAAATAATGATGCACAAACATCAACAGATAAAGATTCCGCGGAAGTCGAACGTTATATCCGCTTAAAGCAAATTGATGCGAAAATTGCAGAACATAACAATAAAATTGATACATTTAAGCTCAAAATGAACAGGGAAATTGCGGCCTTATCTGAGCAATCTGATTCTCAGCTGCGTAACTTGGTGGGTGCTAAGAAACAGGCAGCCATTGCCAAACAGATGAGCGCCGCATCTGAGCGTTACGGCCTACTTATTAACGGCGAGCAGCGTAGTATTGATAGGCTCATGGCTGAAAAGTACACTTTAACATCATATGCTAACAAGGTTGCCAATAATGAGGTCGCTAGTTTTATTCGCTCAAAACAGATTATGCGTAAAATTTCAGAGCACGAGAATAAAATAGATACTTATCAAGCTGAGCTTAACATGCAAATGTCAGAGCTTGAGCAACAACTAAGTAGCCGCCCTCGCAATTTAGCTGATGCAAATAGCGACAATGCATTAGCAGACAAAATGACAGCTCTAACTAGTCGCTTTAATACTCTTATCGCTATTGAGCAAAAACAAATCGACAGACTCAACAGCGAGTTAACGAAGCTATGAACTTAATCGTGCGGGACAATACGCGCTAAAAGACACCACATTTGAATAAGAAAACAAGTAACTTTTGACAATATTTGCAAACACTCTCGTAGCTTGCAGCCAAGCGCGATGCAATTGAGAGTCAATTGGGTGAATGTATGATTTGCGGGTTTCGATAAAGGCTCTGCAAAGCGAATCGATATCGTTAAAGGATACTTTTAAAAAGCTTAGGTTATTTGCTAAGTAATGGATAAATGGTGTGACTTGATGTAAGTCATCAAGATGACTGATTATCTTATTCAAAGCACAATACAAGATATAACTGCGCTTAGTTATGCTTTCATGATCTGGCACCACCATAGTTAACTTATATGAACTAAGATTGCGATGATAGGCGCTTGTATACTGATGAAAATCAGGTTTTAGCAATTCAATGTCTTGTAGTAACAGTCTTTTTTGAAATGAAGATAGACTCATAGTACATCGCTTAATAGCCGAGGCTATAGGTTGTTCTTATTATTTGATTAAATATAGACAAGAATTTCCAGTTTTGGAAAATTTATGACAAGGTTGTCATAAATTTTTTAGGCAAAAAATAGTCTAACTAATTCATGCTGGAAGGTTGCTAATTGAGCGCTACATGCTTATAATGGCCGCCATTGAATTGAGGTGTTTTGCACTCGATTAGATGATATTAAGTTACTTTTAATATCTATTGGCGCGGGATGGAGCAGCCTGGTAGCTCGTCGGGCTCATAACCCGAAGGTCGTCGGTTCAAATCCGGCTCCCGCAACCAAATACATGCTAAGGCATTGTAAGTGTACTTAGTATGCACAGTAATTTTTACTGTATGAAGTCGCGCATTCTGGTAATGCGCGTTTTGCGTTTAGGCTATCTAGTTTAATTTGGTCAGGTAATTGACTCGCAACCAAGCTTGGCCCTAGGCCACACAGTTTTATGCTTTAGGTGTGACGCCCCGCTTGGTTCGGGGCGTTGTTGTATCTGCTTGGCGGTGATTTTAAATCATTATTAAACTCAGTATTTCAGGGCTATATGCCCTTTTTTTGTTTGTATGGAGGATTTTCGTGACAAAACTTGAGCAAGATTTAGTAGCCATGCTCTCACCGGCCGTTGAAATGTTAGGCTTTGAGTTACATGGTCTTGAGTTTGTGCAAGCTGGTCGCCACTCTACATTACGTGTTTATATCGATCACGATGCAGGGATTACGGTTGACAATTGTGCCGACGTTAGTCGTCAAGTTAGCGCAATTTTAGATGTCGAAGACCCAATTACAAATGAATATGATTTGGAAGTTTCGTCTCCTGGTGTTGATCGTCCATTATTCAAACAAGATCACTACGAGAAGGCGCAAGGAGAAGAAGTACGCGTGCGTACTAAGCTTCCGCAAGATGGTCGTCGTAACTTTAAAGGCGATTTAGTATCAGTTAGCAGTGATATGATCACACTTTCAGCAGATGGCACTGAGCATATGATTATGATCAGTAACATTGAACGTGCGAACATCATCGCAAAGTTTTAATTCGAGTGCGAAGGAATAGGGCAAGCGAGGCATAACCCATGGCAAAAGAAATATTATTGGTTGCTGAAGCCGTCTCCAATGAGAAAGCGGTTCCAAAAGAAAAGATTTTTGAAGCGTTAGAGTTCGCATTAGCGACTGCAACAAAGAAAAAACACGATGGCGAAATTGACGTTCGCGTATCAATTGATCGTAAAACTGGTGATTACGACACGTTCCGTCGCTGGAAAATCGCTGAAGTTCTTGAAGATGGTTCTTTAGAACATCCATACAGCGAAATCACGCTTGAAGCAGCACAAGTTGAAGACGAAAACTTACAACTAGGTGATTACGTCGAAGAACAAATTGAGTCAATCAAGTTCGACCGTATTACGACACAAATGGCAAAGCAAGTTATCGTACAAAAAGTACGTGAAGCTGAGCGTGCTTTAGTTGTTGAAGAATATAAAGATCAACAAGGCGAATTGGTAACTGGTGTTGTTAAAAAAGCAACACGTGATGCAATCGTACTTGACCTTGGTAACAATGCTGAAGCGGTTATCTACCGTGATGATATGTTACCACGTGAGAACTTCCGTCCAGGTGACCGTATCCGTGGTTTACTTTACGAAGTTAAGCCGGAAGCTCGTGGCGCGCAATTATTTGTAACGCGTTCTAAACCTGAAATGCTAATGGAGTTATTCCGCATTGAGGTACCTGAAATTGGCGAAGAGATGATTGAATTACGTGCTGCAGCACGTGATCCAGGTTCTCGTGCAAAAATCGCAGTAAAATCTAACGATAAACGTATCGACCCAGTGGGTGCGTGTGTTGGTATGCGTGGTGCTCGAGTACAAGCTGTTTCAACTGAGCTTGGTGGTGAGCGTGTTGATATCGTTCTTTACGATGATAACCCAGCACAATTCGTTATCAATGCAATGGCGCCAGCAGAAGTTGCGTCAATCGTAATGGACGAAGATACTCATTCAATGGATATTGCTGTTGAAGCAGATAATCTAGCACAAGCAATTGGTCGTAACGGTCAAAACGTTCGTCTTGCTAGCCAGTTAACTGGTTGGGAATTAAACGTAATGACAGTTGATGACATGCGTGCGAAGAACGAAGCTGAATCAGACAAGCTAATTAACTTATTCACTGAATACCTAGATATCGATGATGAGTTTGCAACATTACTTATCAACGAAGGTTTCTCAACACTTGAAGAAGTTGCTTACGTTCCTGCATCGGAATTCCTAGAAATCGACGGTTTAGATGAAGAAACAGTTGATATCTTACGTTCACGTGCAAAAGACGCATTAACAACTAAAGCGCTTAAAACGGAAGAAAGTTTAGAAGGTGCTGAACCTGCAGAAGACCTACTAGCACTTGAGGGCTTAGAGCGTCATCTTGCATTTGTTATGGCAAGCAAAGGTGTAGTAACACTTGAAGACTTAGCTGAGCAAGGTATTGATGAGTTAGTAGACATCACTGAGCTATCAGAAGAAGAAGCTGGTAAGCTAATTATGGCTGCGCGTAACATTTGTTGGTTCGCAGACGAGTAATTTATTAACGGAGGTATTACACACTATGGCAGAAGTAAATGTTGAAAAACTAGCCGGAGATATTGGTACAACTGTTGATAAGTTATTACAGCAGCTTGAGCAAGCCGGTATATCAAAAAAAGCAGGTGATATGGTAACGGAGGCTGAAAAGTCAACATTACTTGATCACTTAAGCAAGCAGCACGGCGGTACAGGGTCTGAAGGCCCTGCTCGCATGACTTTACAACGTAAAAGCAAGAGCACTCTAAGTGTGACTGGCTCAACAGGTAAAGCAAAGTCTGTGCAAGTTGAAGTACGTAAAACACGTACTTACGTCAAGAAAAGCGCCATTGAGCAACAGCAAGAAGAAGAGCGTTTAGCTGCAGAAGAAGCTGCACGTAAAGCAGCAGAGCTTAAAGCCCAGCAAGAAGCTGAAGAGCTAAAAGCGAAACAAGAGGCAGAACGCAAAGCGAAAGAAGAAGCTGAGCGTAAAGCCAAAGAAGAGGCTAAACGTAAAGCTGAAGCTGAGCGTAAAGCGAAACAGAAGCAGATGACCCCAGAGCAAAGTGCTAAGTCTGAACAAGATCGCGCCGAAGCTGAGCGTCTGCAAAAAGAAGCAGAAGAGGCCGCATTGAGAAAAGCTGAAGAAGAAGCGAAACGTCAAGCAGAAGAGGCAAGAAAGCTAGCTGAAGAAAATGAAGCTCGCTGGAAAAAGGAAGAAGAAGAGCGTAAGAAGCGTGAAGAAAGCGCTGATCACCACCTTACGACTTCAACTTACGCACGTGAAGCAGAAGATGAATCTGACGCACGTGAAGAGCATAGCGCTCGTCGTAAGAAAAAGAAAAAAGGACCTCAAAAAGATAAACAGGCTGCCGGTCCTAAAGGTAAGAAAGGCAAGCTAAAAGCACCAACGTCTTTACAACATGGTTTCCAAAAACCAACCGCTGACGTGAAAAATGAAGTTCGTATCAGTGAAACAATCACTGTTGCTGAGCTTGCATCACGTATGGCAGTTAAAGGTGCTGAAGTTGTTAAAACAATGATGAAGATGGGTGACATGGTTACCATTAACCAAGTGATTGACCAAGAAACAGCACAGCTTGTTGCTGAAGAAATGGGTCACAAGGTTATCATTGTTAAAGAAAATGAATTAGAAGAGAAAGTACTAAACGACCGTAGCGAAGAAGGTAAAGCCATTCCTCGTGCACCGGTTGTGACAGTAATGGGTCACGTTGACCACGGTAAAACGTCAACACTTGATTACATTCGTTCAGCAAAAGTTGCTTCTGGTGAAGCCGGTGGTATTACTCAGCACATTGGTGCATATCACGTTGAAACAAATGGTCATATGATCACATTCTTAGATACGCCAGGTCACGCCGCGTTTACATCAATGCGTGCTCGTGGTGCTAAAGCTACGGATATTGTAATTCTTGTTGTTGCAGCCGATGATGGTGTAATGCCACAGACTAAAGAAGCGGTTCAGCACGCCCGTGCTGCAGGCGTTCCTTTAATCATCGCAGTAAACAAGATGGATAAAGAAGGCATCGACCCAGATCGCGTTAAGAACGAGCTAGCACAATTAGATGTTATCCCAGAAGAGTGGGGTGGTGAAACACAGTTTGTGCATATCTCTGCGAAAACAGGTTTAGGTATTGATGACCTACTTGAAGCAGTATTAATGCAAGCTGAGCTACTTGAGCTAACTGCGCCAGCTGAAGGTATGGCTGCAGGTGTTGTAATTGAATCGCGTCTTGATAAAGGCCGTGGTCCAGTTGCTTCAATCCTAGTTCAGTCTGGTACGCTTAACCAAGGTGATATCGTACTTTGTGGTCTTGAATATGGCCGTGTACGTGCGATGAAAGATGAGAACGGACAAGACATTAAGTCTGCTGGTCCATCTATTCCAGTAGAGATTTTAGGTCTATCTGGTATCCCTGCTGCTGGTGATGAAGCAACAGTAGTTAAAGATGAGCGTAAAGCGCGTGAAGTAGCACTTTACCGTCAAGGTAAATTCCGTGAAGTGAAGCTTGCTCGTCAACAAAAAGCGAAGCTTGAAAACATGTTTACGAACATGGCTGAAGGTGATGTATCAGAAGTTAACATCGTTCTTAAAGCTGACGTACAAGGTTCAATCGAAGCAATCGCTGATTCATTAACTAAGCTTTCTACTGATGAAGTTAAAGTGAAGATTGTAGGTTCAGGTGTAGGTGGTATCACTGAAACTGATGCAACTCTTGCAGCAGCGTCTAACGCTATTGTTGTTGGCTTTAACGTACGTGCTGATGCATCAGCTCGTAAAGTGATTGAGTCAGAAAACCTAGACTTACGTTACTACAGCGTAATCTACAGCCTGATTGAAGAAGTTAAACAAGCGATGTCAGGTATGCTTGCTCCAGAATTCAAGCAAGAGATCATTGGTCTTGCTGAAGTTCGTGACGTGTTCAAGTCACCTAAGATTGGTGCAATCGCAGGTTGTATGGTTACTGAAGGTATCGTTAAGCGTAGCGCACCTATCCGTGTACTTCGTGATAACGTGGTTATCTACGAAGGTGAACTTGAGTCACTACGTCGCTTTAAAGACGACGTTCAAGAAGTTCGTAACGGTATGGAGTGTGGTATCGGCGTTAAGAACTACAACGATGTTAAAGTTGGCGACCAAATCGAGGTATTCGAGACGGTTGAAGTACAACGTTCACTTTAATTTCGTTTAAGTTATTGCTTTAAATGGGGGCCTAGCCCCCATTTGTGCATTCGTAATTAAATTAACTTATTC
>NZ_JAKEVN010000074.1:0-21545 GCF_022398505.1 Pseudoalteromonas sp. Isolate3
ATATCTTTGCAGCGTATCCTGCAGCAAATTTATGCTTTCTTATCTATGGAGAAGACAATGAGATTGGCACCCGCCGTGTTAATTAGCAGCATGTTTCTGTTACTTTCGGCATGTTCAGAGCAAGCAAAACAAGTTGAAGCAGAGCCGGTAGTACGCCCTGTTAAACTTTTTAATATTGGTAATAATTCAGAGCAAAGCATTCGCAGCTTTCCTGCTGAAGTTGTTGCTAACCAAGGTTCTTACCTAGCCTTTAGAGTTAATGGTGAGTTACTTGAGTTTCCAGCTCTAGCGGGCCAACATGTTGAAAAAGGTGAGCTTTTAGCAAAACTCGATCCCGAAGATTTTCAACTGCAATATGATGAACGCAAAGCTCGCTTTGAACTTGCTGAATCTCAACTTGACCGAGTCCAAAAGCTATTTAACCGTTCAATTGCCAGCCAATCTGAGTTAGATCAAGCGCTGGCCAATAAACAAGTTGCAGAGTCAGCGCTAAAAATAGCCAAAACCAATCTAGATAATAGTGAATTACGCGCACCGTTCGCGGGTACTGTGGCAAAGGTGTTTGTTAAAAACTTTGAAAACATTCAAGCGAAACAAAACATCTTACGCCTTGAAACACGCGACCTAATGGACGTAGTAATTCAAGTTCCCGAAAAACTTATTGCACGAATCGATAAAGACGTTGACTATCAACCTGAAGTTGTCTTCGATGGTTACCCAAACAAGTCATATCAATTAACCATAAAAGAGTTTGATACCCAAGCCGACCCTATCACTTTAACCTACAAAGTTGTGTTTTCTTTACCTGTACCAGAAGACTTTAATCTACTTGCAGGTATGACTGGCCGCGTTGATATAGATTTAAGCAAAATCACTAGCTCACAATCATCTTACACACTATTGCCTGTTGAAGCGGTTTTTTCAGAGCCTACCGAGTCTGAAAATAACAATAGCTATGTGTGGCTGTATGACCAAAATACTGGCTTAGTACATAAACAAGCTGTTGAAGTTGGCCAGTTACATCGTGATGGTATTGAAGTGCTATCAGGTATTGAGCAAGACCAAATTGTTGTTGCAGCAGGCGTGCACTCTTTAGAAGAAGGTATGAAAGTGCGCCCATGGCAAAAAGAGCGAGGCTTATAATGAGCTTCGCTGCACTTGCTATTGAAAGAAAAGTCATTAGCTGGATGTTTGCGCTGTTTTTACTGATTGGTGGAACAGTCGCTTACTTTGGCTTAGGACAACTTGAAGATCCTGAATTCACCCTAAAAAAAGCCATGGTGATCACGCTTTACCCGGGCGCGTCACCACAACAGGTTGAAGAAGAAGTTACCTTTCCTATCGAAAATGCAATTCAACAGCTGCCGTATGTTGATTACGTAACGAGTATTTCATCAACAGGTAAATCGCAAATTACCGTGGAGATGAAAAGCAATTACCGTAAACAAGACTTACGCCAAATATGGGATGAACTGCGTCGTAAAATCAACGATCAAGCAGCGTCAATGCCATCAGGGGTTTATCCTAGTAAGATTATGGATGACTTTGGTGATGTATACGGTGTGATGTATGCGGTAACCGGTGATGGTTACTCTTATGATGAACTCAAAGATTACGTTGATTATCTAAAACGCGAACTTGTTTTGGTGGATGGTGTAAGTAAAGTAACCGTAGGTGGTGAACAACAAGCCCAAGTGATGGTTGAAATTTCAACTCGTAAACTAGCCCAGTTAGGTATCTCACCCAATCGTATTTACCAGCTTTTACAAACACAAAACAGTGTGTCGAACGCAGGTAAAGTGCGCGTTGGCGATGAATCAATTCGCCTACATCCAACAGGTGAATTCAAAGATGTAAAAGAGCTCGAAAATCTACTTATCTCTAAGCCAGGTGAGAATGAACTTATTTACTTAGGTGACGTTGCTACCGTTTTTCGTGAGTATGCAGAAGTCCCTAATAATATTATTCGCTATAACCAGCAGCAAGCATTACTGGTAGGCGTGTCGTTTAGCTCTGGTGTCAATGTAGTTGATGTTGGTGCAAATATTGAGGCTCATTTAGCGTCACTTGAATATCAACGACCACATGGCATGGAAATTAACAGCGTTTATAACCAACCTGCCGAAGTTGAAAAGTCAGTAAGTGGCTTTATTATCAGCCTACTAGAAGCTGTTGCCATTGTTATTATCGTACTCTTAGTCTTTATGGGCTTTAAAAGCGGCGTATTGATTGGTGTAATACTCCTGCTAACGGTATTAGGTACCTTCATATTTATGAAGTTGTTTGCTATTGATTTACAACGTATTTCGCTTGGTGCCTTGATCATAGCCTTAGGTATGCTGGTTGATAATGCTATTGTAGTAACCGAAGGCATATTGATAAATCTAAAGCGCGGACAAACTAAACTGCAAGCTGCAACTAATATTGTAGATCAAACCAAGTGGCCGTTATTAGGTGCTACGGTTATCGCTATTACAGCATTTGCGCCAATTGGCTTGAGTTCAGATGCCAGTGGAGAGTTTGCAGGAAGCTTATTCTGGGTATTATTTATATCGTTATTACTGAGCTGGATCACAGCCATTACCTTAACGCCTTTCTTCGCTGATTTGATGTTTAAACAAGCAACTGAAAAACAGCCGCATCATGATGAAGACCCTTACCAAGGTGTTATTTTTAATGTCTATAAAGGCGTGTTACATACAGCAATGCGGTACCGTAAAACCACGCTACTTCTAATGGTTATTATGTTGGTAAGCTCAGTTTATGGTTTTAAATTTATTAAACAGTCGTTCTTCCCTGCATCAAATACACCTATGTTTTATGTTGATTATTGGCATACGCAAGGCGCTGATATTCATACCACAATGGATGGTGTTGCAAAGCTTGAAAAATTCTTACAAGCCGACCCTCTGGTTGAAGAAATAACCACAACGGTTGGTCAAGGCGCACCGCGTTTTATGCTGACTTACGCACCTGAAAAATCATACCCAGCTTATGGGCAATTGATTATTCGTGTAAAAGACCGCGAAGCTGTTACTACCATGATCAAAAAAGTACGTGATTATCAGCACGAGCATGTACTTGATGCTCAGCTTAAAGTTAAACGTATGGAAATTGGCCCATCCACTGATGCAAAAATTGAAGCACGTTTTTCTGGTGCTGATCCTGTGGTACTTCGCCAGTTAGCAAAAGAGGCAAAAGACATTCTGCATCAAGATGCAGGGGCATTTAATATTCGTGACGATTGGCGTGCTCGCTCTAAGTTAATTCGTCCGCAATTTAACGAGCAAAAAGCCCGTCGTTTAGGGATTGCTAAATCTGACCTTGATCAGCTGCTGTTAACTAGCTTATCGGGTAAACAAGTGGGCGTTTATAAAGATGGCACACAAATGCTACCTATTATTGCTCGTTCGCCTGCTGAAGAACGCTTAAACGTTGAAAGCTTGCGTGACTTACAAATTTACAGCCCTGTGTTAGGTGTGTTTGTACCGGTGACCCAAGTGGTTGATGATTTTGTTGTTGAGTGGGAAGACAGCTTGATCATGCGACGTGACCGTAAGCGTACCATCACTGTGATGGCCGACCACGATGTTATTGGCGATGAAACTCCAGCGAAGCTTTTTGCACGTGTTCGCAAAGACATAGAAGCTATTGAGCTGCCTCGTGGCTATGAATTGCAGTGGGGCGGCGAATATGAGTCATCAAGCAAAGCGCAAAAAGCTATTTTCGGCTCATTGCCGCTAGGTTACTTAGCTATGTTCGCTATAACTGTACTGCTATTTAACTCGGTTAAAAAGCCTTTAGTGATTTGGGCGACAGTGCCGCTGGCTATTGTTGGTGTATCCGCAGGTTTATTACTAATGAATGCTGCATTTAGCTTTATGGCACTACTTGGCTTACTGAGCTTAAGCGGCATGCTCATCAAAAACGGCATTGTCTTAGTTGACCAAATTAACCTTGAACTCGATAGCGGCAAAGACCCTTACAAAGCGGTGTTCGACTCTGGGGTGAGCCGTGTTCGTCCTGTAGCGATGGCTGCAATTACCACCATTTTAGGCATGATCCCACTGCTATTTGACGTGTTCTTCCAGTCAATGGCGGTAACCATTATGTTTGGTCTTGGTTTTGCCACAGTACTGACACTGATTGTTGTGCCTGTGCTCTATACCATGCTGTTTAAGATCAAAGTACCTAAACAGCGTCATGCTAATTAATACAGATTGACTCTCAACCAAAAGCCCTAACATCAAATTGTTAGGGCTTTTTCTTTAAAAAGTGAACACTCTAGTTAAGTTTTAAAGTGGAAGGCTAATTAACGTTAGTGTAATTAACGTCACATTATTATTCTGAAGCCTATTTTTTCAGGCTTAATGTACCGGTGCGTTTTGTACTGCTACGCTTAGTTTGATTTGGTTTTGATGAGTGAGAATTGCCAGCCTTTGATCTTGATTGACCTTGTTTGGCATCACCTCGTGCCTTTTTCACGTATTTAGAGAAGTCGCGCTTTTTTTCTTCTTCATTGCGTGGTTTTTGCTTGGCACGAGCTTGAGTAGGTTGTTTATTTTCATCAACTGAACGCTCTTCCGTTTTACCTGAGTCAGCAATTGAGTTATTGATCTCAGCCATTTCTTGTTCGGTTAAGTGACGCCACTGCCCGACTTTTAAACCTTTTAGGGTCACGTTCATAATTCGTGTGCGCTTTAGAGTCACCACTTCATAGCCTAAATATTCGCACATACGGCGTATTTGGCGGTTTAAGCCTTGTGTTAGCACTATGGTAAATTGCTGTGGGCCCGTTTGTTTAACTTTACACTTTTTAGTGACAGTATCGAGGATAGGAATCCCGTTTGCCATCTTATTCACGAACTGGCGGTTAAGCGGTTTATCAACCGTCACTACATATTCTTTTTCATGATTATTACCAGCGCGAAGAATTTTATTAACGATGTCGCCTTCGTTGGTTAAGAAGATTAACCCTTCTGAAGGTCTATCTAAGCGTCCAATAGGGAAAATACGTTCTGGGTAATTAACCGCTTTAACAATATTGCTTTGGATTTTTCGCTCAGTCGTACAAGTAATACCAACAGGTTTGTTATAGGCGATATAAACCAGCTTAGGTTTTGCTTTTAATGGTTTACCATCAATGAGTACATCATCGGCGTCACTGACTTTTACGCCCATTTCAGGCAAGTTGCCGTTAACAGTAACACGACCTTCTTCAATATATTTATCTGCCTCACGGCGTGAACAAAAACCTGTTTCACTGATAAATTTATTTAATCGCTTTAACTCTGTCATGGCACACTTCTGTCTGGATTTTAAAGCCGCTAGTTTATACCAGAAGACTTTACCAAGCTAGGTAGAATCTAGGCTCTTTCACTACACTTTTAGTGTAGTGCTGCGTTTTTAGGCTTTTCGCTCAATAAACTATGTAGAGTATCAAAATCGAACGCGTACTCGGTACTTTTTCTGTTTTGCAATAAGAAAGTTTCAAAAGGGATAACCGACCAGTCTTTGATGTTTCTTAGCCAGTTGTAACTTTGAATATTGTGCTTTGTGATCACCCCAAGCTGAAATTTAATCGCATCATGATTTTGCCAATAAGGGTTACCATTATGATGATCGACCAAGCTAATTAATGCCCATGCACCCATCATAAAATGCCCGCCAACACTGGCTGTGAGTTTTTGCTGTTCAATTAAGTTTAAATTATCGTCAAGCCAATCAATGCCACCAATAAAATAGACTCTATCTGTCTTACCTTTTACTGCTTCAAGGGCACCTTGTGCCATTAAATCAGAGGCACACCAAATCACATTAGTATCAGGGTATCGTTGTAACAATCGGCTTACTTTATTCTCGGCTTCTTGCTTATTCCAACCAGCATACACAACTTGCTCAAGCTCAACATCTTGTTTTCGTAGATAGTGCACGAGCCCATCACTGCGGGTGTCAGATTCAGTGCCATAATGACCATTAATCGCAACGAAGTGAGGCGTTTGCTGCGTATTTATTGCCTCATCAAGTAAGGCTTTGCCAAGTTGCTCACCCGCTTTAAAGTTATCGTGAAATACTTCCCCAAGCCAATACTTAAAGCGCTGACGGGGTTTACCCACTTCGTCTCGCTCTACGCCAACAATCGTTTCTTCAAGGGTGATAAATTTCACTTTGTGTTGTTCAAGCAAACTCATTGATTGCTCTGCGCCACCTGGGTAATTGATTAAAATGGCGTAATCAGGTTTAGGGTTATATTGCAGGTATTGTTTTAGTTCGGCTAATTGAATGTGGCGATTTCCACCACCGTAAATTGTTGTGAGAGAAACATTATTTTGCTTGGCAGCAACCTGCATCACATCAGTCACTTTTTGCCAAAATACATCGCTTTTAACAGAGGGATTAACTAACAGCACAGAGAATTGCTCGCCAGCATAAAGTGGTGAATAGCAAAGCAATGTAAAAACCAACAAACAAATTCGCATTACCACTCCGCTTTGTTTTTCTTTGATTGTAGTATATGAGGAATTATCTAGACAATTTCCGCCAAATAAATTCACACGGACCATGTGTAAAATACTGGCTATACACTTTACAAAAAAACAACTGAAAAACAAGCACAACAGCAATTACCAACCAATAATCTATGCGATCAAAATTAAGTGCTGCGGTAGGGTATGCGACTTTAAAAAACAGGATAAATACGACTGTTTGCATTAGATATAACGTCAACGACATACGCCCTGCCTGCTGTAGCAACAAGCAGTTACTAGGTGTATTTTTAACTACTTTTATAATGATGTGGCAATAACAAATGGCCACGGCTAAAGCAGCAAGCCAATTAATCGGTTCCACAATCGCGTACATAAATACACTGCTGCTAGGGTCTATCATCAACCTTACAACTGTTAAACCAATAGCCGCTGGAACAATCATGTTAAGCTGAGCTTTCGTTAAGCCGTCAACAAATACCCCTTGTTTATATAGATAAACGCCCACCAGCATTAACCCTGCAGCCATCCACATAGTGATCAGTGGCACAGCAATAAGCATTATAATAAACATCAAAAAGTTGCTGACGAATCCTGCGAAGTAAGAAGAATAAGCCGCATCATACGCCATTAAAAAGCTCTCAGAGCTTCGCGTTACAGGGGTAAACTCCGGCTCTACAAAGGCAAGTAAAAATGAAATGAAAGCACCAAGGAATAAGAACAATATGCCCATACGCAGTATTTTTTCTTCATCTTGCTGGCTAAATTTAAGGGTTAACCAGCCTGCACAGGCATAAATAAACAATATATCACCAGCCCATAATAGAAAGCCATGAGCAAGGCCAATACAAGCCAAAACTTGTAGCCGTTTATGTTGCTTCTCGACGTTTTGCCAAAGCTGCCATTGAATGACTAAAGATGCACCAAATAATAGGCAAAATAAACTTCTAAAGCGCCCATCAATGAAAACTGTATTTACGGTGTAAATGAGTGAGTCTGAAAAGGGTGGCGCAGCACTTGGGGTATAGTCGTACTCAAATAGAGCAAAGCTGTAGATGTTCATAAACATCAAGCCGAGTACCGCAATACCCCGTAAAACATCCATATTTATATTGCGCATAAATCCCTTATAAGTTTTGTCTGCAGCTATCGCTCCAATTTACTGCATTTTCGTATATTTTGGGAAGATCTGCACTTTCAATACTTAAATAGGCAACGGCCTGCTCAAGCGCCCACCAGCTGCCGGTTTCGTAAGCTTTGACAGTTTCAAGTATGTAATACAAAATATTTTTTTCTTGCATTAAAGCAGCATGAATTTCGTCAGGAAACGGCAATCGATCCAATAGCTTTTCCATAGGCTGATCTAATATGGCATCAAGTAACGAAAACAGTCCCGTTAAAAAAGCCTCACCCGTTTGCTGCTTAGCAACACGCTGAGCTATTAATTCGCAAAAGCGTGCTCTGACAACACAAAGCCGAGTAAGCTCGGCTGGTTTTGATTGGGCACTGTGGGCGGTGATAATTAAGCTCACAAACTTTTTCAGTCGTTCATGGCCAAGATAAACTAGCGCTTGTTTTAAAGAGCCAATTTTACTCTTGATAGGAAACACGCCGCTATTTATTAAACGCAGCAATTTATAAGCAAGTGCGGTATCTAACGAGAACAAGCCAGCAATTTCGCTTATGTTTGGATCTGGGCGCATTACTTCAGCATAAATTGATAATACGAGTGCGTAGTTGTAATCAATATCGCGATGCTGAATCATTTTGGGTTTTGCAAAGAAATAACCTTGGAAGAAGTCAAAGCCCATTTTATAGGCTTTGTCGTAATCATCAGCTGTTTCAAGTTTTTCGGCTAAAAGCTTTATTTTTTTATGTTCTTTAAGCTTGTTAACAACAGGAGCAATTTCTTCAAAAGGAGTTTGCTGTACATCAAACTTGATAAGACGAATAAGTTTTAAAAAGCGATCCCATTCAGGTTGATAGACAAAATCGTCCAATGCCAACTTATAATTGTTATGAAACAACTCACGACAATATTCGTAATTTTCGTCGGTAGGTTCCATGGTTTCTA
This sequence comes from Pseudoalteromonas sp. Isolate3, assembly GCF_022398505.1. Taxonomy (NCBI): domain Bacteria; kingdom Pseudomonadati; phylum Pseudomonadota; class Gammaproteobacteria; order Alteromonadales; family Pseudoalteromonadaceae; genus Pseudoalteromonas; species Pseudoalteromonas sp. Isolate3. The sequence continues at coordinate 8,560 of NZ_JAKEVN010000074.1, forward strand.
GTAACTCAATCACCACATCTTGAGTTGGCAGAAACGCGCAAAGGTCCAGCTTCAAAGACTCTGGACCTATATTAATTAATGCTTTTTTGCCCGACGTAATATGACGGGTACCTAAATTGAGCTGGTTTTCCATAATAAGTCGAGCCGTTGCCGTACTCTCTGACACATCAGGAAAACTATTTTGTAAACTATCTCTAAATAGTAGCTCATAGGCGACAACTTGTTGACGACGGTTAAAGACCGCTTGCCTAGCAACAAATACAGCCACTTTACCTACTTTTTATATTTTATCTCACACTAAGTAATTAATAGCTGAAATTGACAAAAAAGTCACTTAATTACCATGAATCACGCATTTTTTATTGATATAAGCCTGATAAATAGCCTTCTGCCACAGATTGCCACGTAAAACGGGCATTTTTGGCCTGTTCACATATTGAACACCATTTATCTGGTTGTGATTTCTTAAGCTCAAGCGCATCGCTAAAACTAGTAACAAGTTCGTAGCTTTGTGCTGCTAAACTCTCACCTTGAAAACTAAAACCACTGACAAGATGGTCGACAGTATCACGTAAACCGCCCACGCTATGGACTAAACACGGCTGCCCTGCTCGCATAGCTAACATTTGACTAATACCACAAGGTTCAAATGAACTTGGCATTAGGAATAAATCACCTAAATGGTACATGTATTCACCAACAAAATGTGCGTACCCTTTTAAAAATAGCAGGTTTTCTTGACGAGCCATAACCGATGTCATAATTTGCTCAAGTTCAGCATCCCCAGAACCTAAAATAATCATGTAACCGTTATGCTGTTTTAAGCGCTGACACAACTCATCTAACACGAGCCCTTTATCATAAGGCTGACGAAGTAGCAGTGCTTTTTGATCTGTCAAACGACCAACACTTGTTACTAATGGCCCGGAAAACGGCTGAGTTTTAAATTTAAGTAATCTTTGATGAGCTATGTAATAGCTTGAATCTAATACAGGGCTTTTTGCCATCCATTGAAATAATGCATTTTCAGCATGCTGATAAAGACTCGCTAAACTAATGTCGTCAAGCTTCATTCCAGGGTATTCGCAGCCATTAAGAATGCCCACTACGCGGCCTTGTTCATAGGCAGCTTGCAAGTCAGCTTCAAGACCCTCCCCTCCAAAAAAACCTTTTTCAGCATCACTTGGACGCAGTACTTCTTGGCAATAAGTTGGCGATACAAGATGTACTTTATCAACCAAGTTAATTGCAGTGCGCATTGGGTTAAAGCAATCAAAGTAACGCGGATCGCATAATTTTTCGCCGTTATAACCTAAACCTGGGAACCAGGCTTCAAGGCTTGAGCTGTCGCCTTTAAAAGGACGTATCCCTTGCAATGCAAGGTTATGAACTGTGTAGGCTAAGAATAAATGCGCTAGTTTTCTGTAGCGACTGTCTGTTTTTAGTAATAAAGCAACACAGGCACTATGCCAGTCATGTAGATGAACTACATCCGGTGTGCGAATAATTCCTTGTAGCAAAGCTTCACATACAGCGGCGTTAAAAAGAGCAAACTTACTTGCATCCGTAGCAAACGGACGGCCGGGTTCATCATTACAATAAACAGCACCGTTATGACGGCTAAATTCCCAGTGAGATATAACTAGTTGTGTTACACCTTTTTCACTTTTAGCTAGTTTCCACACATCAAGCTTTTGCATTTGTCCGGCAAATGGCACATGCACTTCACCAATATGATGACGCTCTAAATGACTAAAGCCGTAATCAGGTATGACTACATCAACACTCAGTCCTTTTTCTACTAAAGCTTTAGGACAATCTCTAACAACATCCGCTACACCACCGACTTTGGCATTCGGTAATGCATCATTCTCTGCAGCTACCATCAATACATGCATGCTTTGCAGTACTCCATAAAACTGTTATACCAATCAGCAATAATACTTAATTAAGCAAATTGATATTATTCAAATATAAATAAAGGAGGGACATGCCCTCCCTTTTTCATTTAGCGCGATTGCTTAAGCAAGTCGTTTATTATCTTGCTCTTGTTGTTTTAACTTTTTTGCAAGTTCATTCAACATATCACGAGTTACCAGCACAATCCCTTTTTTCGAGACTCTAAAGCCATTTTCTTTGTCGGCCTTGTGGTCGTAACCAATTTCTAGGCCCGCTGGGATCTCACAGTTGCGGTCAATAATAGCACGCCTAATTCGGCAGTTTCGCTGTATTTTTGCACCAGGTAAAATCACTGATTCTTCTATTTCACAGAATGAGTGAACATAGACATTCGAGAACAGCAGTGACTTTTTAACTTTAGAGCCAGAGATAATACAGCCACCCGATACTGTTGAATCAACAGCCATACCACGTCTGTCATCATCATCAAAAATGAATTTCGCTGGCGGTAACTGCTCCTGATAAGTCCAGATTGGCCATTTTGGATCATAAAGGTCAAGCTGAGGCTCTGGCATTACCAGCTCCATGTTGGCTTCCCAGAATGAATCAAGCGTACCAACATCGCGCCAGTATGGCTGACCATCTGTGTTAGAGTCTCTAAACGGATATGCAAACACGTTATGCTCTTCGATGATAGCTGGGATAATATCGTGACCGAAATCACGACCAGAACCTTCAGTTTCTGCGTCTTTTTTCAATTGTTCAAATAAGAACTCAGTATTGAAAATATAGTTACCCATTGATGCTAAACAGGTCCCAGGCTTACCTGGTACAGACGTTGGCTCAGCAGGCTTTTCATCAAAACGACGGACACGATTGCTTTCATCAACCGTCATTACACCAAATGTATCTGCAGCTTCTTCGCAAGGTACTTCAATACAACAAACCGTCATATCAGCACCTGTCTCAACGTGTTTTGCCAACAAACCGCCGTAATCCATACAATATACGTGGTCACCAGAGAGGATCATGACATATTTAGGTAGTTCATGACGGATGATATCCATATTTTGGAATACCGCATCAGCTGTGCCGCAATACCACTCGTCACCATATCGCTGAGATGCTGGTAAAATCTCTACAGATTCACCCAGCTCTTTCTTAAAGTGGCCCCATGCACGGTTTACGTGACGAATTAACGAGTGCGACTTATATTGAGTAGCAATACCAACTCGACGAATACCTGAATTAATACAGTTCGACAGTGGAAAGTCGATTATTCGGTGTTTACCACCAAAATAGACTGCTGGTTTAGCACGCCAGTCTGTTAATTCATGTAAACGTGAGCCTCGTCCCCCTGCTAAGATGAGGGCATACGTTTCTCTGGTTAAACTACTTATGTATCGGTTTGCATAACTTGGCATAACTCTCTCCGTCTTAAGCTAGCTGCTTTTCTTCTGTGTGTTTTGCTGTGCACTAGTATCCAGTAATGGCTCCAAATGCCAGATGTCGTCACTGTATTGACTAATGGTTCTATCGCTCGAAAACATGCCACTGGCTGCAGTATTCAAAATACTCATCTTGGTCCAGTGAGCAGTGTCTAAGTAGGCTTGTTCAACTTGCTCTTGCGCTTCTACAAAGCTGGCAAAATCATGAGCGACTAACCATGGATCGTGCGGGCTCTTAATCGCCGCGATAATGTCGTCAAATAAATTAGGCTCAAACAAGTTGAAGTGACCGCTCTCAAGTAAGTGCATTACCTTATAGAGACTGTCAGTTTGGTGAATAATCTGCTCTGGATTATAGTGCGCTTTGATATCATCAATTTGCTCTGCACGTGCACCAAATAAGAAGAAGTTGTCCGCACCCACAGCATCACGAATTTCGATGTTAGCACCATCTAACGTACCTATGGTCAAAGCGCCGTTCATCATGAACTTCATATTACCTGTGCCAGATGCTTCTTTACCTGCTGTAGAGATTTGCTCAGATAAATCCGTTGCTGGGCAAATGGTTTCCATTGCTGTTACATTGTAATTTGGTAAAAAAGCAACTCTTAAATACGGTTTAGCAAGCGGATCTTTGTTGATTACTTCTGCTACGTTATTAATTAATTTAATAATTTTCTTCGCCATGTAGTAACCAGGTGCAGCTTTACCACCCAATAGCACACAACGAGGAACAATGTTTGCTGTATCGCCCTGGCGAATACGGTCGTAAAGGTGAATAACGTGCAGTACGTTTAATAGCTGACGCTTATATTCGTGAATACGTTTAACTTGCACGTCAAACATCATTTCGGCGTCAAACTCTACACCACAGCGGTTTTTCACTAACTCAACAAGGCGTTGCTTATTGCTGTGTTTTACAGCTTGCCATTGTTTATGGAATTTAGGATCGTCATATAAACGGCGTAACTGGCTAATTTTGCTAAAGTCAGCAACCCATTCATCACCAATGTGTTGATTAAGCAGTTTAGCCAACTCAGGGTTACAATGTGCTAACCAGCGACGTGGTGTTACACCATTGGTTTTGTTGTTGAATTTTTCTGGCCATAGCTGATAAAACTCATTGAATAAGCCCGCTTTAAGTAGCTCAGTGTGAAGTGCAGCCACACCATTAACCGAATAGCTACCCACAATCGCTAAATACGCCATGCGAATTTGTGGCTCTGGGCCTTCTTCGATCAGTGACAATGCACGTTGTTTTTCAACATCACCAGGCCAAGTTAAAGCAACTTCAGCTAAGAAACGCGCATTGATTTCATAGATAATTTCTAAGATACGCGGTAATAATCGGGCAAATAATGATACTGACCACTTTTCTAATGCTTCAGGCAGTAAAGTGTGATTAGTATAAGCCATGGTCTTAGTAGTGATAGACCAAGCATCTTGCCAATCAAGCTCATACTCATCAACCAAAATATGCATAAGCTCAGCTACAGCAATACTTGGGTGTGTATCGTTTAATTGAAAAACATGGTAATCGGCAAAGTCAGAAAAATCTTCGCCATGTTTACTAACCCAAGTATCAATGATGTCTTGTAAGCTCGCTGATGATAAGAAATATTGCTGACGCAAACGCAGTTCCTTACCGTTCTCACTACTGTCATTTGGGTAAAGTACCATTGTAATTTGTTCGGCTAAGTTTTTACGAGCTACCGCTTCTGAATAACTACCTGCGTTGAATTCGCTCAAATCAAATTCATCAGTAGCTTCTGATTTCCATAAACGTAGAGTATTTACAATATCGTTCTTGTATCCTGGAATTGGTACGTCATAAGGCACTGCTAAGACATCGTGAGAATCTAGCCATTGGCGGTGCTCACGGCCATATTTATCAGTATAGCTTTCAACATGACCAAAAAATTTTACACGCTTTGATTGCTCAGGCGCACTGAGCTCCCAAGGGTGGCCTTCACGTAGCCAATTATCTGGTTGTTCAATCTGATGACCATTTTCAATAGCTTGATTAAACATCCCATATTCATAACGGATACCATAGCCAATCACTGGCAATGCAAGGCTTGCACAGCTATCTAAGAAACATGCTGCTAAACGCCCTAAGCCACCATTACCAAGACCGGCATCATGCTCAGCTTCTGCAACTTGCTCAAGTTCTGTACAGTACTCTTGTAATGCTTTAGCGACTTGCTCGTCTAGATCTAAGTTTAAAATCGCATTACCAAGTGCACGCCCCATTAAAAACTCAAGTGATAAGTAAGCTGTTTTACGGCGCTTTTGCTCATGAATTTGTTGTTTAGTAACACGACAGCGGGCAACAAGCCTGTCTCTAATAGTTAAGGCTAATGCATGGTATAAATACAGTTGTGATTTACCGACTTTGTCACGCCCTAAGGTGTAATAAAAATGGCGTGATAAATCATCGTCTAGGGTACTTTCATCAACTATAGGCGCATCCTGCCAGCCCTTTACAACACATACTTGATCGGCATTTTTAGCCATGATTTAGATCCTCTGAATTGGCGGTAAAAACCCAGCTGCTCATAGCAGCAATCTGTTGTTCCTTATCAACAAACTGTGTTGACATGGGGTGAATACTGGTCAGTGCTAATCGCCACTTTCCTTTTTCTAAACTAGGAAGTTGGCAATTTACCGGCTCTGATCCTGCATTTAAAATAATCAATAAAGCTTGATTTGTGTGCTTGTCTGTCAGGCTGTAGATCAACACTTGACGATCGCCTTGATGCCAATCATCTTGTTGCATATTAGTGCCTGATTCTGTAAACCATGCGACCTCATAACGTGGGTCATTATCGTGAACAAAAAAATGGTGTTTAAAAATACTGAACTGCTTACGAATGCGCAGTACATCGTCAATAAATCGGGTTAAAGGGTGACTAAGTTGTGAGTCTTTCCATGCAAGCCAGCTTGTGCGATTGTTTTGACAATAAGCGTTGTTGTTACCACCTTGTGAGTGTGCCATTTCGCTTCCTAAAGAAAGCATAGGTACGCCTTTAGAAAGTAACAAAGTTAGCAGCATATTTTTTTGTTGTTGTAAGCGTAATTTGCTTACTTGTGGGTCATTGGTAAAACCTTCGGCACCACAATTAAAAGAGTGATTGTCACTGTGGCCATCCCGATTTTGCTCACCATTAGCTTCATTATGTTTATTTTCGTAGCTGACTAAATCAGCAAGCGTGAAACCATCATGACTAGTGATAAAGTTGATACTATTGAGAGGGCCACGTAAGTTATGTTCAAACAAATCGAACGAACCATGTAAACGTTTTGCTAGCTCACCAATAACACCCTGTTCTTGTTTCCAAAAGCGCCTTATAGTATCGCGATATTTATCATTCCATTCACGCCAAGGTGAGGGAAAAGCTCCTAATTGATAACCGCCAGGACCTATATCCCATGGCTCTGCAATGAGTTTAACTTGGCTAAGTATAGGATCTTGATTGATAGCTTGAAAAAATGCATGTGCTTGATTAAAGCCATTGGGGTTACGAGCTAAAATCGTCGCTAAGTCAAAACGAAAACCATCTACTCCCATTACTTCAACCCAATACCGCAAGCTATCAAGCACAAGTTGTAAAGTCCGAGGCGAATCAATATTTACCGTGTTGCCGCAGCCTGTATCATTAATGTAATGTTTTGGTTTCTCTGCAACTGTACGGTAATAACCGAGATTATCTAATCCGCGAAGTGACAAGATAGGCCCATCAGTTCCTGCTTCAGCGGTGTGGTTATAAACCACGTCTAATATTACTTCGATATCAGCTTTGTGTAGCGCCGTCACCATTTCTTGAAATTCACAAATATCATCATTAACTAGATAATCTTTATGCGGCGTAAAGAAATTAAGCGTGTTGTATCCCCAGTAATTTTGTAAGCCTTTCGCCGTTAAAAACTGCTCGCTTATAAAAGCATGGACAGGTAATAATTCTATGCAAGTCACACCAATCTTGCGCAGGTGCTCAATAAAACTTGGATGGCTTAAACCTAAAAACTTACCTTGCAAAGATTTTGGGATCTCTGGGTGACGACAGGTTGCACCAACCACATGGCATTCATAAATAACCGTTTTGCCCCAGCAATGATTTGGTTTTTTCCCAGCGTAAGGTGTTAGTTCCCGTACCCGTGATTTAGGCATATCAATCGCGTTGTTAACCTGGCTTAATTTCCCAACAGGCATTTGCCCATAATGGCGTTCACTCCAAGTAAATTCGCCATATATATCACGTGCGTAAGGGTCCAATAGCAGTTTGTGATTATTAAAAAATAGCCCTTTTTCAGGTGCATACTCACCATCAGCCCGAAAGCCATACAAAGCACCACTTTTCAGAGGACTCACTTTTAGCGTCCATATCCCGCCTTCGTTCATATGCATCGCGAGAGTGAGAATCTCAGAATGACCACTACTGTCAAATAAGCACAACGACATATGTTGCGCTTGAGGGGCGTACACAGCAAAATTAACGCCATTGCCAACAACAGACGCACCTAAAGGAGAGCTCACCCCGACTTCGAGTTCGACACTATGACTCATCGCTCACCTTCTTCAGGTAAATAGTTGCAAGACCAGGCAAAGAGATACTAATACTTTGATTAAAACCATGACTTTCTATAGCTTGGCTTGTAATGATTTGTTCGGCGTGACTGGTAACTTCAACACCGGAACCAAAATAGTCAGTTTTGTCGGTATTTAAAACGACTTGATAAGAGCCCGATTTTGGCACGCCAATGACATAATCGTGATATACCTGTGGAGTTAAGTTACAAATCACCACCACAAAGTCTTTCGCTTTTTTTGCATAGCGAATAAAGCTAAACATACTTTGCTCAGCATTAGTGCTATCAAGCCATGCAAACCCTGCAGGGTTGGTGTCTTGCTCATACAAGGCTGGGGTGCTGGTGTAAACGGCATTCAATTCTTTGATAGTTTGCTGCATACCACGATGGCTCATATGCTCAAGCAAATGCCAGTCAAGAGATTGATCGTGATTCCACTCTTTGCGTTGGGCGATTTCTGCACCCATAAATAACAGTTTTTTACCCGGATGCGCCCACATAAACGCATAATATGCACGTAAGTTTGCAAACTTTTGCCAATCATCTCCTGGCATTTTTTCTATTAATGAGCCTTTACCATGCACGACTTCATCGTGACTAAGCGGCAAAATATAGTTTTCGCTGTAAGCGTAAACCATTGAAAAAGTCATTTCATGATGATGATGCGAACGGTATATCGAATCACGTTGCATATAATGCAAACTGTCATTCATCCAACCCATGTTCCATTTATAACCAAAGCCTAAACCATCATGATCAACTTGGCGTGTAACCCCTGGCCATGCTGTCGACTCTTCAGCCACCATCATTATGCCTGGATTTTTTGCATAGCAGCGCATATTTACTTGTTTTAAACACTCAATGGCGCCTAGGTTTTCTCGACCACCAAATTGGTTTGCAATCCACTGCCCTTCTTCACGGCTATAATCCAGATAAAGCATTGAAGCAACAGCATCAACACGTAAGCCGTCAATGCCAAACTCATTTAACCAATACATTGCATTTGCAATTAAAAAGCTGCGAACTTCTGCTCGGTCATAATTGTATATATACGTATTCCAATCTGGATGAAATCCTTGTCTAACATCAGCATGCTCGAATAAATGGGTTCCGTCAAAACGATGTAAACCATGAGGATCGCTAGGAAAGTGCCCGGGTACCCAGTCAAGAATAAGACCGATATCGGCTTCATGACACTGTTCAACAAAATAAACAAAATCTTCAAAACTGCCATAGCGGCTGGTCGGTGCAAACAATCCAACGGGTTGATAACCCCATGATCCATCAAAGGGATACTCACTGATAGGCATTAATTGCAAATGCGTAAAACCAAGCTCTTTAGTGTACGGAATAAGGTTATCGGCAAGCTCACGCCATGTTAAATAGCGCTCCCCGTTATCTCTTCTTTGCCAAGAACCCGCGTGCACTTCATAAATACAGACTGGCGCATTAACACTGTTACGTTTTGCACGATTAGCTAACGCTTGTTCAGAAAGCGCCACCCCAGTATTTAGCTTTTGTAAGACTGATGCTGTGCCAGGTGCTTGCTGCATTTTGAACGCGAACGGGTCTGCTTTTTCAAGGACTTCACCTGTCAATGTTGTGATGGCAAACTTGTAACATTGATGTTCTTTTAGATCTGGGATAAACAACTCCCAAACACCACTAGCTGGGTGAAAACGCATAAAATGGCGATTACGCTGCCAGTAGTTAAATTCACCAATCACAGAAACACTGCTAGCATTCGGTGCCCATACCGTAAAGCGTACTCCATCGACACCTTGTTGAGATACAAAATGAGCACCAAAATGTTGATACGCATACTCTAAACTACCTTCATTAAACAGATACATAGCCTGTTCATCTAAGGTGCTATCAAAACTGTACTCATCATGTTGTAGATGGTTAAATTCATCGCTATAACTGACATCTAGTTGGTAGTCAGGCTTTGTTTTTGACTTGATATTAGCAATAAATAAGTGACTATTACCTTGTTGCTGCGCAACGATTTTTTCTGTACCAAGTAAAACCGTAACACTACTAGCACCAGGCAAAAAACAACGTATGTCATAACTTGAGTCATCACTTTTATGAGGCCCAAGAAAGCTGAAGGGGTCTCTAAAACAACCACTGACTAATGCATCTATCTGTTTTTGATAAATAATAGGTTGTGCATTTTGCTCTTGACGAACTCGACTTCGCATTATTGATTCCTTATCGAGATTAAATTGGCTAAGAATGACTGTTGCGCTTTAATAATTTCCGCCGCTGGACGCGATAATAAACGCCGCCAATTTGGGTACTCTTTGTCTGTACCGGGGATATTTACAGGCAGTACTTGCTGGTCTAAATCATCTATTTGAATAGTAAATAGCCTTGCTGATGCTGCTGCTAAAGACGATGCCAGAGCTTCATATACCAAGAAAGCGTCTGCATCTAACGATAAATATTGTTCTGATTCGCGCGCTATAAAGTTTAGCATGCGTTGCTTTTCAAGGTTTCGCGCATCAAACAGAGCCCTTGCTTGCCCTTCATCTAGCAAACCATATTGTTGTTTAATGGTAATATCATGGCCAATCCACCAACCTTTAAAAGGTGGAACGTCATGGTTTGCTATCATTAATAAGCTTTGAGGAGCAAAATGCTCAGCGGCTAAAAACTCGCCTTGATAATCTTTTTCGAAATAAAACAGTCCATTAGAATATATTGCGCTCGCTTTTAGAGCTTCACGTACTTCATTCGGTACAACTCCTAAATCTTCACCAATCACCACACATTGATTAAGGTGAGATTCAATTTTAAGCACCGCTAATAAATGCTCAAATGGATAATAGACATAACAACCATCTTGCTGTGAATTATTTTTGAAGCACCACCAAAGTCGACGAATTGCCATTACATGGTCAATTCTCAGACCGCCAACGTCTTCCATATTGGCTCGGATAAGCGAACGATAGAATGCAAAGTTGTCCTTGCTTAACTTTTGCGGATTAAGGGCTGGTAGCCCCCAGTTTTGGCCATGCTCAGCCCAAGGATCTGGTGGTGCGCCGACATGCGCACCTTCGGCAAAAAGTTCGTTTTGGCTTTTAAACTCACTACCATCACCTGCACACCCAACAGCTAAATCATTGATTAGGCCAATAGCCATACCACTATCACGGGCTGCTTGTTGGCATATATTTAATTGTGAATGCGCTTGCCATTGTAAGTAACTTGCATAATCACGATCGCCAACCAGCATGGTGGATAGGCTACGCTTATGCGTATCACAAAAAATCGCGAACTGTTCTTTTCGATCTGGTGAGGCAAACTCGCAAAAATGCTGATACAAACAACTAAATACTTGATATTTGAATTCACTGACCGATGTGTAATCGATGTAAGACGAATTGGGTTGCGGCTTATCTGCTAATAATTTAGTAAGTACCTTATTATTTTTGGCGTCCTCGCATTGCGATACAGCAATATATAAAGGATTTAATAAAGCTCGGGAATTTGGGCTATAAGGGCTTGCTCTTTCTGGGCTATGCACAAATAATAAATGCAAGGGATTAAGTAGCACATAATCCATATTTTGTGCTGCTGCTTCTTGAATCAGCTTTTCTAAATCCGCAAAATCACCAATACCTAAACCATCTTCATTACATAAGCTATAAAGCTGAATAGATAAACCTAAACGCTTTTTATCATCAATAGAAAAACACTCTTTTGGTACTACCCAAAGTTGGCTGTGAGACTGCTGATCTGCAACAGAAATTAGCGCATCATGATATCCAATCGGCATGTCAGGAACCGGTAAAGCGAGTTCGAGATAACGTATGCCATTTAAACCATAATCTCCGAGTACCTCTAAACCCTGTAAGTTTTCACGGGTAAAGTAAATATTTAACGAAGGAACGCTTAATGTGCATGATCGTGATAACAAACGTTCATCTAAGCGTACTTTCAAAATAGGCTGATGTGCCTCAACAATACTTGTTTGAGGCAACAAATTCAGCCAAGTACCTGCATCTAATGCAAAATTAAGTTGCTTAATTGCATCTTCATCTTGAGTATCGATACCACAACAACTAAGTGCCTGCCTACGTGTACTTTCATCGAAAATAACATGTTCGCCAGTGTACTTAGTGTATTCATAGCCTATGCCATGCAGGTAATATAACTGCGAAAGTGACTGCATTAAAACACCTAAGCGCGCTGGGTTTTAACAATGCTGTTATCAGTACCAAAACCGTTAGGAATATAACCATCAGCTTGGTGATCATTGTCCCATGTTTCGCCGTTAATTAAGTAGCGGAAATGAAATTCTTGATCTAAAGGTAAACGCTGTTTGTATTTGAAAACTTGTTCTTTTTTATTGAACTTCATTGGCACTGGTTGCCAATCTGTAAATTCTGCGACTAATTGCACATCATCAGCGTCAGGGTGTTGGAATTCAAAGGTAACTTCGGTTTCGTCTTTAGTTTTAAAAAAACGTTTACTTAACATAGTGGGCTCCAATTCAACCAATTGGTAAATTAATCCTTGCCACAGTCCCGCACTAATAAATCATTGAGCGGAAACTGTGCGTTGCAGGTTTTGCTATCTTGCTTACAAAAACATCAAGTTCGTGTTAGTAAATCAAACCTATATTTACGCATTATGACAGTGCAACTGTTTATTTTTTGCACCAAAATAGTGCGTAAAACATACAAAATTACAACAATCATATTGCTATATTATTACGAGCAATAACTGAACCAAGTTGATGGTAAAATATACTTTATTTTCAGCGTCATTTTTATCAGCTCTCTACATAACTTATAAAAAGTAGATAACAATTTAGGTTGGGTAAAGTGAATAAAATTGAAGTGATTAATTAGAGTAAAAGCACCAAAAGAGACACTACTTCACTCATCAAAAAACATTAGCTAATTATTTCCAAAAATGAAAACTTGTTTACGCCACACTGTTTTTATAAATAAACCAACAAAATAAGTAAAAATAAAGTTTAAGTTCTTAACTACTTACTATGCTACTACCACATAAATTATTAAAAAATAAAATTAT